>CAJWER010000005.1 GCA_913030785.1 uncultured Chloroflexota bacterium
GACGGCATGTTCATGTCGAGTCGCGACGCCCTGAACTTCGACATCTGGCCGGAGTCCTTCATCCGCCCGGGGTTGAGGGCGAGGGACGGCTGGTTCTATGGCGACAACTATCAGAATTGGGGCATCGTGGAGACCGAGTCTGCGATTCAAGGGGCTCAGAGGGAGTTGTCGTTCTACGTCACCGAGGCGGCGCACCAGCCGGCCACCCCGAAGCGCCTTCGCCGGCATTCGTTGCGCATCGACGGCTTCGTGTCTGTCCACGCCAAATTGGTGGGGGGAGAGGTGCTCACCAAGCCGATGGTATATGCCGGCGGCGAGCTTGTGCTCAACGTTTCCACATCGGCTGCTGGCAGTGTACGGGTCGAGTTGCAGGACGAGGGCGGGGAGCCGCTAGCAGGATTTGGTCTGGACGACTGCTCTGAGATCTATGGCGACGAAATCGAGAGGACGGTGCGCTGGGAGGGCGGCGTCGACGTCAGCACCCTTGCCGGCCGCCCCGTACGGATGCGGCTTGTGCTAAAGGATGCTGACGTCTACTCGTTCCAGTTCCGATAACCCAGGTCGGTTTTCTGGCGAAGACTATGAGCCCAATTGCGGTGCCAAAAACTCGAAAACTCGGCGACGGGCTTGCTATGTGCCCCTACTGTAGATAAGATGGGCAAATCAATTCAATGCTAGGGGGCCGCAGATGGAAGCGTATTGCATGAAGTGCCGGACGAAGCGAGAGATTCAGGGACCGGAGCAGGTAACCCTCAAGAACGGGCGCCCCGCCACCCAGGGTACCTGCGGTACGTGCGGGACGAAGCTCTTCAGGATAGGCAAGAGCTAGTCTCGGCAGGAACGCGAGCAGTTCAAAGATAGGAAATACCCGGGGATCGCGATCTTAATTCATTAGATCGTGCTTTCCCTAGTGGTCCGGCTTCTCGTCCAGATTACTCTGAAGCGGGTGGTGTCTGGGTCCGAGTAGATATTGGCGACTCAGAGCCGCCAATATTTTTGACCAGATGCAGCCTGTTCGGTTGGTGTTTGTCTAGCCTTTTTGCGGACATGAGCAGAAGACTTCTTTCCATTCGTCGTTACCCCATCGTGTCGTGCCCGTCTGCGGCGGGTTTTTGATGCCTTTCGTGGCGACGAACGCGCTCGCAGATGAGTTACATGGCATTTGGCTGACATCCAGCGATCTCCGTGTTCTTTTCCTTCGTCTTTTCGGTATCCTCGCAAACTCTCTGAACCTCCAACACGCCGTGGAACAAATCGATTCCCGGTTTCGTCTCTACTTCTATGGGGCCGAGATGGTTGAGGCTCAGGCGATGAAACTCACACGGAGGAAGCGTCATGACTCGGATGAGAGCTTCACTATCAGTCTTTGGTATTGCGGCGCTGTTGGCGATCGCCGTGGCTTGCGGTGGAGAGAAGGCGGACGAACCGGCAGCAGCGGATACCGCCGAGTTGCCCCTGGCCCCGGCCACTGGCGTTGTGTCATCGTACGAAACGATCGAGGAGCCTGTGGATGATGGAGCCGTTGCAGTGGCCTCCGGTTCCATGATGATACCGCGCGCACGCAACGCCAGTGAGCTGGTGGACCGGTCCCAGATAATCGTGATTGGGACTATTACCGCTGTCTTGGCCCAAACGGAGTTCGGTGGCTACGGAGAGGACGGCGACGGAGATGTGGTCGACGTTGGCGCACCCATCACGGACTACGACGTGAGCATTGATGTGCTGATGAAGGGCGACGGTACGATTGCCTGAGGGGGGTAACTTTGTGTTGCGCATGTACGGGCACCTTGATGGCCAGAGCGACGCGATTACGTTGAACGTATTTACACTACCTGAGCCGGGAGCCCACCTCATGTTCGCCCTCGGACGCTACCCCGACGGCACGTATGGTTCTGGTCCCGAAGGCCTGATCAACGTGGATGGCGACGTGGTCGCCTTTTCGGACGGGGTACAGTTTGGCGAGGGCGTTGAGCCCGATGCGTTCGCGGAGCAGGTTATGGCGGCGGCTTCGCAGTAAGAAAATCGGAGTCAAGGGGGAGCAGCCCTCTGACCTCAACTTGAACTAAGCTTGAACTAAGACCTGAAAAGGCCCTGGCGGGATGCTTCTGCCAGGGCCTTTTCTATTGAGACAACCCTGGGCCCGCCCATTGTTAGCACCACCTCGGCGACGGCTTCTTGCCTCAGAGTGAAGGTGCGTTCGCCGTCCAGCGCTATTGTGGACGGCAGGAGCCCGACCGGAACCGGCTTGCCGATTTCGACGGTCCGCCACTCCTGTATGCCGACTGGCCTTATGTAGCCGGGGGCAATCGGCGCGGAGACATGTTCACCGCCCCCTCCCAGCCGAATGTACAGTCCTCGATTGTCCTCCGCGTCCAGAGGGAGTAGTCGAGAGCCGATTGATGAAAGCCCGATGCTGGCCGGCTCGGCCCGCGCTAGGTACACCTCGTGTAGTGTGTCGATGTCCCATATGGCTCTGGCTCCGACGAATCGCTCTTTGCTAACGGCAACATCCACCAGCGCCATGTCCCTGAACTCCCCGTCGACGCGCACTTCTAGGGCCTTGCTGGGGGCAGTAATCGTGTCCAAGTCTATTTCGCCTTGTGCCACGATACCGGCCGCGAGGCCGGCTATGGTGCCTTCAACCATGGTCGGAAACACGTTGTTGGTGCCGGTGGAGATGGGTAGCAGGGGGACATCTCCACAACCCTTGGCCACAGCCCGGTTGGTGCCGTCACCTCCGAGTGTAACCAGGCAACCCGCGCCCATCTCGGTCATCATTGCCGCTGCGGTGGTGGAATCCCGATCTTCGTTGAAAGCTGTGAAGTCAAGAATGTGGGTGGGGATGGTGCTGGTGGCCTCAGCCGATGCGGCTGCGCCAAGCATCGCGATGTCCGGCATGAACACTACTCGTTGCACCCCGACCGCCTCGAGTCCGGCCATGACCCTGGTCAGGGTGTTCACTTTCTCCTGGTTCGATATGAACCGTCCCTGGGAGACGATGCGGCGAATATCCTTGCCGGCGGCAGGGTTCGCGATAATGCCAACTATGGTCTCAGGCATCGGCTAGCAGGCCCTTAGCCAATGGCGGTATCGAGCCCCTCCCCCCAGCGTGCGCAGCACCACGAGCTAGTCCTGTTTCCAGAAGCGTTCTTCTTCTAGTGGGAAGCCACGAGGGAGGAGCTTCGCCTTCACGTCTTCGATCATGCCGGGGTGGCCGCAGGCGTAAACGATCGTGTCTTCCGGAAACAGCCCGAGATCTGTAATCCAGCTCTCCACGACCTCGTTCGCACGCCCAGTCTCCCCCGACCATCCTGCGTTACGCTCTTCAGTGGGCCTGCTGAGAGTGGGGATGTAGGTGATCATATCCGGGTGCTCGGTGGCCAGGGCGGCCAGCTCTGTGTCGTATACGAGCTCGTTCTTGTAGCTGGCTCCCTCGATAATGTAGAAATGGTGGCCCGTCTTGTTGGCGTGGAAGTAGTCGCGTACAAAGCTCACATAGGGTACAACCCCGGTTACGGTGGCGACCAGGAGCTGGTTGGGAAGTGAGGGCTTGAAGACAAATCTGCCCTTGGCGCGGGGTCGGATCGAGACCGTATTGCCGACGCCGAGTTCCCACAACTTCGGAGTCAGTACGCCGTCCGGGAGCGGGACCAGCTCGATGAACAGCTCCAGAGTCTCCTCGTGTGGGGCCGAGACGATGGAGTAGGCACGCTCTACCCCATCGTGCCCGATGGTGCAGTACTGCCCAGCCTTGAATATGAAACCCTCAGGCTTTTCGATCCAAATCAGCCACAGATCCTCAGTGATGTCCTCTCGCCTGAGTATCTTTGACTGAACGTGGGTTGCTCGGCCCTGATTTCGGACTGATTCCAATCTTATGAGCCTTTGTTCACTGGCTGTAGAGTCGTCGTTCATTTTTACGCCACTCCCATCTCTTGGGCGAGATTCTCGATAGTATAGTTGGCTTTCCGAATTCGCAGATCGTAGTACACAAGTGTAGCGCCAATCCACATGATTGGCGCTAGTGCTGTAAAGACGGCGATGTAGGCCAAGTTGCCCACCACCGGGTTGACGGGATCCAAGATTCTCGAAACGGTGGAGGCCGCCACGAATCCTGCTATCCAGATGAGCCCGAACACGAGCCCAATCGTGAATATTTTCCAGAACCGGCCCCTAACCAGTTCTCGGCTGTGCCAAAGAGAGGTTAGGGGTCCCTTGCGCTCTATCATTATCGCCTCACTGTAAAAGAACCAGACAATAGCGAGGTAGATCGCCAGCGGTACGCCGATGACCGTCACTGCGGCACCGATAATCGCCAGGATGAAAGCCCCGGCCGAGAGGATCAGGGACAGCACTCTGCCCCACGCTCGCCCGAAACAGCGGTCGACCTTTATCGGTCTTTCCAGGTAGTTTTGTGAGACCGCGCACACCATGGCCCCTTTCGCCAGCGCAGACGATATGAGTGAGACCGCGATGGCGAGGATTGTGATTGTCGAAAAATCGGCTTGAGAGACGAAAGACAGCGGTATCAACGGCGCCTGTGGAATAAGGGCGATGAGCAAAAAACTTCGGAAGCCTGTGCGATAGACCCGGATTGTCTCCTGGACCAGTTCCGAGGTGCTTCTGGCGACGAGCTTGCCCGCCGAGGCGTCGGTTGGAGCCATTGTCCCCTGGGAGGCTAAGGGCGCTCCGCAAGAGGAGCAAAACTGTGCTTCGTGGGGGTTGCCGCTTCTGCAGACGGGACATGTCACGTTGACGACGCCTCCGAAAACCTCAAAGCAACTCCCACTTTAGTTTCCCCCTCAAGAAAGAGAGATATCCCTTCCTCTAATCGGCCGCTTCGGCTTCCATCTTCTCTACACGAACGGGCACCAGAGGCAGGCCTTCTACACTTGCCATCGGATCCGGTTCCTTCGACGCATCAAGCTCTGACGCTAAATTGCCAAAAAGGGCAGTTGTGGCGATCAGGCCCGGGTGGGGGCCCGACAGACTTACGACTGCCTGCTGCCGCGCTCTCTCAGATACCACCTCCACCCACTCGCCGGCCTGTACTCCAATAGTGGCCGCGTCGTCGGCGTGGATCTCCACGATCTCGTCTCTCTGTATCTGGTTTCGCTTACCCGACAGGACTATCTCCATGGGTCGGTCAGACTGGTGGAGCACCCTGCCCTTGGCCAAAAGATATGGGTAGTCCGAGTCGGTATGAGAAGGCGCCTCCACGAGTTCCATCTTCGCCAGCTTGGCGCGGTAGTCGTTGCCTTCCTCTGCGAACAGCATCGGGGTGTCCGCCATGTCAATGGCTAGGCATGGCCACTGCAGGCCCCCGGATTCAAGCCGCTCAAACGTGATGCCGCCGTAGTTTCCGAAAACCTCGGCTATCTCATCGAATACGCTGCTGCTCTCCCGGTGATCGAATCCTTCGGCGTCCATCCTCTTAGCGATCTGGGAGATGGTACGCCATTCGGTATCCTCGTCACCCTTGGAACCCAGTGCTGGCCGTAGTCGCTGGACCCGCCGCTCCAGGTTAGTGTACGTTCCGTCCTTCTCGGCGAAGGTGGAGGTTGGGATGACAATATCGGCCAGGTCGGTCAGCTCACCTGGGAAAGTGCCCAGAACGACCAGGAATTCCAGGCTTTTGGCGGCTTCAACGAGATCGCCGAGCTCATGGTTGGCGAAACCGGGGCTGTCCCCGACCAACAACAATGCTTTCACTCTGCCGTCCTGGATGGCCGGAGCGATTTCACGCACCGACAGGCCCGGAGTGGTGGGGAGGGAGTTGCCCCATGCTTTTTCTAGCTGAGTGCGGGCATCGTCGTTAGAGACGGCGCGATAGCCTGGGAGCAAATCGGGTACGCAACCAATGTCCCTGGAGCCTTGAATGTTTGCCCCGTTTTGTAGAGGGTAGAGGCCTGTCGAAGGCCTGCCCACGTTTCCAGTTATCAGTGCCAGGTTGATGATGGCCCGGACGCAAGAGTCTCGCTGATCCGGCTCCAGCGTCTCGAGGGCGTAGAGGAAGGCGCATGGGTTGCTGGTGGCTAGGAGCCGGGCGGCCTCCTGGATCTCCTCCTGCGGTATGGACGTCAGCGCTGAGACCTTGAGCAGATCGAACTGCCAGAGGCTGTCTCTGAGGAGCTTGACGTCTTCGCAGCGGTCTCCCAGGAAATCATGATCGTCGAGCGACTCGTCGATGATCACTCGAAGCATTCCGCCGATCAGCGCGGTCTCGCTCCCAGGTACTGGTCGTAGCCACTGCGTCGCGTAACGAGTCAATTCCGTCTCGCGCGGATCGATGACGATGAGTGACGCGCCGTTGCGGACGGCCTTCTTGATGGGCACGGCGACGACGTTTTGTTCTTCTGTGACGTTGCTTGACACCACCAGGAAGCACTTTGCGCCTTCCAGGTCCCAGATCGGGTTGGTGGCGGCCTGGGCTTCGAGCATCTCTTTGAGCGGCGGCATCAGCTCCGGTCTCGTGTTCGACCATACGTCGACGTTGTTGGTGCCCATGACTGTGCGGGCGAATTTCTGGGCGATGTAGTTGTCTTCGTTGGTGCCACGGGGCGAGGCGAGCAGGGCAAATTGGTCGCCCTTGTACTGCGATAGGCGCTCTGCAGCGTGGTCCAGAGCCGCAATGACTGTTGTTTCCGCGAGCGCGCCGTCCGTCTTCATCAGGCTCTTCCTGAGCCGTTCCTTACTGTTGACGAATTCCAGACCGAACTTTCCCTTGAAGCACGCCTGTCCCTGGTTCGCTGCGGCATGGCGGTCAGGAATGGCCCGGATAAGGCGATTGCGCTTGTCGACCTCCAGGGTCATCTGGCACCCGACCGGGCAGTGGGTGCAAATGCTGGTGATCTTCTTGACTGCCTTGTCCCACTTGTGGTCACGTTCGACCAGCGCGCCGGTGGGACAGACATCGATGCAGGCCCCGCAGAACTCGCATCCGGATTCGAGCAATGATGTCCCATTAGAGGTGCCGATGAGGCTCCGTCCGGACCGGTCAGTGAAGGCCAGGGCACCGTCACCCCTGACCTCGTCGCACACGCGTACGCAGCGAACGCAAACGATGCACAGGTTCATGTCCATTTCCCACATCGGGTCTGCGACCTTGAGTGGAAGGTGGCGATTGTTGTAGGTGAGTGTAGTGTCCAGCTCCATTTCCATGTACCGGACGGTGTCCTTGAGCTCGCATCGCTCGTTCTTGGGACAGGTGACGCACCGATCATTCACAGACACGTGCCTGAGGCAGATATCCGCGGGCCCGCACAGGTCGATCCTGTGGCAGTTGAGGCATCCGTGAGGGTGCTCGGAGATGAGCAGATCCATGATGCCTTTGCGGAGCTCGGTCGTGCCCTCGGACTTGGTCTTGACTACCATGCCGTCCGCTACCGGGACCGTGCATGAGGCTTGTTGCCCGGGAGGCCCACCCTCCTCGAACTCCACGACGCACATGCGACAGGCGCCGAAGGCCTTCATTCCAGGGTAGTAGCACAGGTAGGGGATATACAGGCCAGCGTCCATGGCGGCCTGGAGCACGTTGGTGCCCGGGGTCGCCATGACCTCTTTCCCGTCGATTGTTAGCTTGACGTCATCTGCCATGTGGTCTCCAGTTGTGCAGCCGGTTTTGGTCTATCCTACCGTCAGCGGGACCATTCCCGGCTGGAAGTCCTCGGCGTATGGCCGTGTGTTTCGAGGAACGAGCACTGGCCGGTCACAACTCCCGGTGGGACAGCGACCCTCTTCGAGGTGTACGCGGAAGTCCTCTGGGAAGTTTTGGATAGCAGACTTGATTGGGTTGACGCCGAGTTGGCCGTGGAAACAGAGCGACCCTGCTGCCATCGTGCTGCCGACCCGATCTATCATCTCCAGGTCACCCGGCCTCCCGTTGTAGTTCGCGATGCGCTCCACGAATTCGAGCAGGTTGGTCATGCCGAGTCTGCAGGGGAAGCACTTGCCGCAGGACTCATACTGGCAAAACGCCACAAGTACCCGGGCCAGGTCGACGGCGCACGTGTCCTCATCCGATATGATCACGCCTCCGGAGCCTAGCATCGCACCCACGCCCTTCATGGCGTCGAAGTCTAGTGAGATCGGCAAGATGTCAGGGCCCAGGATGTGGCCTAGCGGGCCGCCGAGCTGGAGCATCTTGAACTCTTTGCCGTCGGGCACGCCGCCGCCAATCTCGTCGATGACTCGGCCCATCTCCATACCCATCGGCACCTCGTACATGCCGGGGTATTTTACGTTGCCATTGAGGCAGATTATTGCCGTGCCGGTGCACTTCTCCGCGCCGATGGACTTGAACCAGGCGCCTCCCCGGCTGATTATCTGAGGGGCGTAGGAGAGGCTTTTGACGTTGTTTACGGTACTTGGCTTGCCCCAGACGCCAAATGCGGCCGGGAACGGGGGCTTGAACCTGGGCATGGCCCGTTTGCCTTCGATAGAGTCCATCAGGGCGGTCTCTTCTCCTGCGACGTAGGAATCACCGGTAAGAGATATCTCTATGTCGAAACTAAAGTCGGAGCCCAGGACGTTCTCACCCAGCAGTCCCGTCTCGTAAGCCTGCTCGATGGCCCTCTGGGTACGATCGATGGGGCCGTCGTGGCCGTGCCGGATGAACACGAATCCCTTGGTCGCCCCCGTGGCGTACCCCGCAAGAAGCATGCCTTCCAGGAGAGTGTGTGGGTCGCCCTCCAGGATGCCCTTGTCGTTGTAGGCGCCCGGGTCGCCCTCCTCGCAGTTGCAGAGGATGTACTTTGGCGGACCTGGGGAGCGGACCATGAAGCTCCACTTGACCCCTGTCGGGAAGCCCGCGCCTCCGCGACCACGCAGCCCGGAGTCGATCATGTCTTTGATGACATCCTCGGGCTTCATCTCGAACAGGGCCTTGTTGATGCCGGCGTAGCCGCCGTTGGCGATGTACTGATAGATGTCGTCGGGGGCGATGTTGCCTGAGTTTCGAAGGGCGATGCGTTCCTGTAGTTGCATCATCGGGAGAGTCGTCAGGTCGGTCACACCGTCTATCTGGGTGTCGCCAAGATAGCCGAATTGTTCGAGAGAGGGAAGCTCACCCTTGCCAGCGTAGCTTTCGATGATCGAGGGGACGTCGTCGGGAGAGACGTTCTTGAAGAATAGCCGGGAACCGCCGGGCAGTTGCACATCCACCAGAGGCTCGGCGTAGCACATGCCCAGACAGCCTACCTCGTCCAGCGTGATGTCGACTTCCAGCCGCTCGGCCTCGGCCGAGATTGCATCAAGCACGTCGAGCGCGCCCGATGCCTGGCCGCACAGGCCAGTGCCGACCCTGATCCAAGGGCGGTCGCCGGCCACGAGCTCTTTCCACTGTTCGTCTGCCTGTGTCTTTAGTTCACTGTAGTCAGCCAATGTCCTCGTCCGCCCCTCTCGCCGAAAAAGAGAGTAGGAGTATGTGAGGGACATCCTCATGTACTCGATAGAGGGGCCGAGCCCCTCCACACACCCTCGAGGTCAGCTAATTCAGATTGACCACAACACATTTTTCGATAGAGTGATTTCGGTTGTTTCCAGAGTCGACGTTAGGCGTGCGTGCCGTCTGTGTCGGTCATCAGGCCGGACACACGTTCTTTCATATCCTCGGGGGTGATCCCACCCCGAAGTCGGTGATCGATGCTGACGACCGGCGCCCGAGAACATGCCCCCAGGCACGTGTTGTACTTCAGAGACACCTTGCCGTTGTCGGTATCGCCCTCGCCGTCGAGGCCAAGCACTTCCATACACCCGGACATGATCGCAGTGGAACCTTTGATGTGGCAGGTAGGACCCCAGCATACCTCTACGGTGTGGTCCGGGGCCGGAGTAAATCGGAAGTTCGTGTAGAAACTCGCGACTCCCCACACGTCGTTGATGGTGACGTTGTTGAAAGCCGCGACCTCTTCGATTGCCTCTTGGGGCAAATGCCCGAGTGCATCGTGGACGGCAAATAGGGATGATAGGACTGTGACGGTAGGCCGTTCATGGGAGGCCAGGGCCATCTTGATCCGCTCCGTCATCGCCTCGCTAGCCATAGTCAGCAGAGCAGCCTCGGGTGATCGTTAAAACCGTCACAATAATAGCACACCAAATTGGGGCCAACAATAATAGGCTGCCACGCCGCCCAACATTCCCTCAATTTGCGGAGCAGACGATCGAAATAGTACCTGAGAAATACCCCCTAAGGCGTCCAGCGATGCGCTCTGCCCTCTTCGGATCGGATCCTGGGGGCGGCATCGGCTACTCGCGATCCCCCATTATCATCGCCGCGAGTTGTCGGCCCATACGGACGCTGTAGTTCGTGCCGCGATCCTCCGGGTAGACCTGCGTTGTGTTGGCCAGGTAGACGCCGTGGATGGGTGTGCGATGTTCCGGCAACCGTTCGGAGTACCCGGTACCGATGATGGGTTGGGCTGCGGGCACCCTGTGGTGGTAGCTCTCCTTGATCCACGATCTATCAAAGTCATGATTGATCTTGGATAGGTGTGGTAGGTACTCGCCCAAAAGTGCTTCGTGGTCAAGCCCGTAGAGCCGGTCTTCCCGGCGCACGTAGTTTGGAAGATAGACAATGTGTTTGCCGCCGTAGTGCTCTGGTTCGATCAAATTGGTGTGCTCGATAACCCCGACAAAGGGGATGCTCCGGTCGGCCACGTTGAGCCAGTAGACGTGGGACAGTGGCCTGTCCAGGACGAGGATGAGGAGCACCGCCGCCAGGTATCTTGTGTCTTCCAGCTTTTCTCGGTAGCCCTCCGGCAGATCCGGCGCCAGTCTGAGGAACATGTGAGACTGTGTTGTGGCCAGGACGGCGTCGAACTCGATGACGCTCATTTCGCCAGACCGCGCTTTAACCTCTAGTCGGGGACCGACCTCTTTGCCGGGGAGTATGCGCTCCACCTCTGAGCCGATGTGAATTTGGTTGCCGTGCCCGGCGATCCTCTCGGCCAGCGTGTCAAATATCTCTCCGAAGGAGCCTATGGGATAACCCAGTTTTTCGTTGCCAAGACCCTTCCGAGAGGCGAACCGCGTGTGGATTTTGCCCCAGACCCAGGCCATGCCTATCTGATCGTGGTACTCCTGTCCGAACTTGCCCCTGAGCATGGGGCCCCAGAAGACATCGTGGACCTTCTCCCCGGCCCACTTGCGGAGCCACTCTGTGGCCGTGATGTGCTCCACCTTGTGCCAGTCCTTCATGCGCTGGACCATCATGGTGACGAGTCCGAGCCGGATCCTGTCCACCAGCGGCAGAGGTGTGAACTTTAGCAGGTCCATCGGGGTGACAAAGTTGTATATATTGCCGCCGTGGAGCGTGCCGACCTTCGAGTCTAAGAACCGCATCCGGGGCCCCAGGCCGATCTCCTCGATCAGGTCCAAGATGTCGGTATCCCCGGTGAACAGGTGGTGGTAGCCGCGTTCCAGACGAGCTCCGCCAACATCGAATGTTGAAGCCTGGCCGCCCAGGAAAGGCGCCCTCTCGAATACCGTAACCTGGTGGCCGGCCTTGCCGAGATAGTAGGCGGCGCTCAAGCCGGTTGCGCCTGCGCCGATGATTCCTGCTCTCATAGAGGCGCCTCAATGTCGCTCGTGTCCGGACGGGGCGTCTCGGTCTCTGTGGTCAGCGACCCGCCGGCCTGCCATAGTCTGCGAAGCGATATGCTCCCGGAGAGCAAGAATAGCTGTCCCAGGACGATCATAGGCAGCAGGAGTACAGCGTGCACCACCGTTACGTAGGCCGTGGCCGTGCTGCGGTCGATGGCCGCCAACGGCAACAGGATGAGGGTCTCTCGGGCCACCAGTTCGAACAGGCCGATGCCTCCCGGCGCGGCCGGCACCGAGCTGCCGATGTTGGATATGGCGGTTACCAGGACCATGGCTAGGGCCATCTCAAAGATGCTGTCGTAGACATTCTCAAGCCCGAACGAGTAGCCCAGGACGAAAAATAGCCCGGCTTCAAGGAGCCATATTGGCATGGACAATAGGAACATGCCCAGCACGGTACGAGGGCTACCCAGCGCAGCCAGCCCCTGGATCACCAGATCAATGAGAGGCCGCAACTGGCCTGCGAAGGCGTGAGGCAGTGGCTTAAGGAGGGCGCCACCGAGTGCGGCGGCGCGGGCTGGTCGATATGCAGCCAGCATCAGGCCTCCAAGGGCTAGGATGAATGGCAGGGATATCCCCGCGACCAGCGCTGGCCAGGGCACACGCGAACTCTCACCAAAGCCCTCAGCTAGTACCAACAGAGGGACGAATATGGCGATGACGGCGATGAATATAAGCAGTGTGAGAGCGTCCAGAAGGCGCTCGATGACTATCGTCACCAACGCCGAAGTCTTGCTGACCTGCTCCCGTTCGCTGACGTAGTAGCTGCGAACCAGCTCTCCGATGCGCATGGGAAGCAGGTTGTTGGCCATGTATCCGATTACTACCACGGGGAACAGGCGGGAGATCGGGACGGGCCGCATGTGCCGGAGTAGGACCTGCCATCGCATGGTCCTAAACACGACTGATAGCTGGTAGAGCAGGATGGCCGGGATTAGGTACCAGTAGTTTGCCTGGGCCAGCGCGTCACCAAGGCGTTTCCAGTCCCCGGTCACGAAAAAAAGCGCGAGGAACCCCGCGCCAATCCCAAACCCGACCCAGTATTTCTTGCCGCCGCTCAAGTTGTATTCACCTGCTCATAGTATAGGGCACTGGTGATCCACACACGCTGGACATGTCGTCCTGAGGAGTGCTGCGACGAAGGACCTGGGGTGGGGCTGGGCCAGGAGAGTTGTTCTGGTGTCGACGCGCCGACCCCGCCCCAGATTCTTCGTCGCAGCACTCCTCAGAATGACGTAAAGCGGCATGCCCGCATGCCGTCTTGAGGAGTGCAGTGCCAGGGCACCAAGCGTGAGCGGCGACCCACCCCTGCCCGTAGAAGAGCGGTTGCGCCGCTCAATCGGACGGGGTGAAGCCTGATGGGAGGTCTTCGGAGAAGTAGACCACTGCGTCTTCGCTGCCGAGCGGGGTGTTGAGCTCGCGTAGCAGGAAGTAGTCCATCGCGTTGCGTCGTGACTCCGAGTCCACAAGGCCGCTGACGAACTTGCCCACGGTTAGTCCGCGGTAGTTCTCGGGGAACCATCTGCGGTGGGGTATGCGCACGCCCTCCTTGTATCCACCGTCAGCGGTCACGTCCTCTGTAGGCTGATTGTTGGCGTGGACCACGAGTACGGAGGTCTCCGGCGGCGATTCGATGGGACCGTTGTAGTCGACATAGGAGGCCCTCGAGAAATTTCTCAGGTACCACGCCCAGGGCCAGCTGAACCCGCTGGTGCCGTCGATCTGGATCGGTGTTCCTCCGCGATCGCCGCGGCTTTCCCCTACGCCTTCGACGTATTTGACCAGACTGGCCAGGTCGGGGGATGTTTGGGTGTACACGAGCATTTCGACCGGGACATCGCCATTCTGGAAGCTCGCCATCCAACCTGCCCGTGCGGTTAGTACCAGCAGCACGATTGCCAGAGGAACGGCGGCGAAGGACCAGAAAGAGCGGGAGTCGAGCCTTTTGTACAGCAGGTATCCGGTGACCACGGAGCCCGCTGCGACGGCGGCCCAAAGGACCAACCTCGCCACATCCGACGCCTCGGAACCGTCAGTCGAGAAGTACGCCAATGACCAGAGGGCTACCAGGAGTATGGGCACGCCTGGTACTATGAGCCAGCCGCCGCGAGACGTGACCTTCCGCCAATCCAGCTCCGAGATGATCTCTCCGAGGAACTTGCCTGACAGGATAATCAGCGGCATAGTTAGATTTATGAGCAGCCAGGGCATCTTCTCGCTGATGTATGTGTATAGGATAAATGTCGATACCGCCCAGAACACCAGGAACAGGCCGAATCGGTCGCGCCGCCTGACGTAGTAGGTGCCGCCGATGATGCCGAAGACCAGGGGCAGGAACTCGTAGATGGGAGTGATGATCAGGTAGTAGTAGATAGGCTGGCCGCCACGGGCGACGCCCTGCTGCGCCAGCCAGTACCCCAGTGATTGCCAGATGCCAGAGCCGATGCCGGGGAGGTTGGTGAAGAAGGTCGAGTAGAGCAGCACTAGCGTCCCCATGAAGATGGCTCCGTACCACCACCAGGTCGCACCCAGCCACTTCGTGCCGATGACGGCCGAAACCCATATGAGAGCGCCGACCACCAGCGCGGCAACAACCAGGCCGCCGCCAGACGGAGCGCCGATGGCCGCAGTGCCGACTGGTTGGGCCAGCACGAGGTTCGACCAGTTTAGCAGCGCCGTGTCCTGGAAGACGCTGGCCAGGGCCGCGCCCAGGGGAAGCGATAGGGTGAACAGGAGTATGAAGAATCTGGCGGGCCGGGAGATGTGATCTAGTCTCCCTGCCTGCTGAATTGTGGTCCACGCCCCGGACACCAAACTGCCGAGCGCGGCCGGGGCAGATGTGTTGCCGACTTTGACGTCCTTTCGGATGGACGGCCAGTTCCGTACGACCATCCCGAGGAACAGGTAGCCCCCCATGATGGCGGTAACGACGTATGCGCTCTCCTTGGTGGCGAAGGCCAGGGCCAGGATTGCGGCGCTGATGTAGAGGTATCTTGGTTTACCCTCGTCGATGTACCGCCACATCGTTATTACCAGGCCAAGTGTCCAGACCGCCATCAAGATATCGTTGCGGGCGAATCGGCTGAAATAGAGCATCGCGGGGGAGAATGCCAGCATTACCGATGTGATTAGCGCGCCCAGCGTTCCCAGGCGGGAGCGCAATAGAAGCGGCATCGCCACGAGGGCTGTCCCGGCCACTGCGTATAGGAGACGCGCGGTGAACTCGCCGTCACCGAGTAGGTAGAAGATGCCTGCGGTGGCCTCCATCTGAAACGGGCCGTGCATCATGGGGTTGTGGGTGTACCCGTCGCCTACGCTGAGGTTGAAGGAATACAGGGCGTGGAGGCTTTCGTCGTGGTGCATGGCCCTGGCGCCGAGGTCCCACAGCCGCATGCCCAGCGCTGTCGCCAGTAGCAGTCCGTACGCGACGAACTCCCATCTCGCAACATTGGTAGTGAGGCTGTCGCGTCTCCGCCATGTCGCGGCGGCGCGACGCCCGGCCTCAACGACGAGGTTGCCGGGCTCCTTGGATTCTGCTGTCATTTCGCTCAATGGTATTCCCGTAAAATCGACCATCCCCCTGACCCCCTTCCTGGACAGGAAGGAGGGGAGAGAATAACATGAAATTATCTGAGGGACACCCTCAGGCTCCCGGCAGAGGGTGTCCCTCAGCACTCCCCGTGATGCATATGACGGAAGCACCACTCGGATCTATGATCTGCTAAGTATCCGGTCCTTCGCTGGGCAGATGTCAGGCGACCGGTCTCTGCCCTTGTGCACGCCCCGTTGACGAGGTCATCTGGGGCCATTGTTCCGGTCAAGATTTTCAGCGCCCGATCAGGCGATGAATGCCTCCCGCTTACCTAGGCTAACGCGTCAGCCGATAGATGGTGACATTTCCTTCGGTGAACACGGCCTCCATAAACTCCCCGAACTTGGCCAGGCCATCCTCCCCGTACTTCTCCCTTTCGCGTGGCCCTATGTATACATAGTCTACGTTGTAGCTGGCAAGCAGGTTCTTTGCTTCGTCCGCGTCAGGAGTCGTGTATATCGTGGCGATGTCGGCCTCTCGACCCTCCATGGGTTCCGATGAGCCGCGCCACTGTAGCTCGTGGCCGATCCAGCCAAGGACCGTGGGCACCCCTGTGCTGGCGGAGACCTGGCCGAACTCGGTGTAGTCTCCCCCGAACGCTTCGAGGACTGCGGAGTCGTCGTCTGCCTCATCTCGGAGAAAGTCGATTGCGCTCCTCGATGCGGTCGATAGGTGTGAGAGGCCGTCCAGATTGGCGTCGCCGTCGAACAGCCCGCCCTTTGTTGCCGCGGCCGCCAATGGGTAGTAGGCAGCGCCTGCCAGCAACACTATGAAGGCGGCAGCCCACACGCGCGTGAGTGCGTAGCGCGATCCAGACGTGCGTTCCACGAGGGAGCGCCAGTAGTAGACGGCGTAGCCGGCGGCGGCGGCGAGGACGATCCAGCCCTGGTAGTAGAGCTTGAACACCGTGTTCATCCGCTCAAATGCGCCGCTAAAGGAGTCGTCCACGAACAGCAGTTCCGGACCCATGATCAGCAGCAGGCCGAGGGCGGCCAATAGCAGGGCGAATACGAGACCTGTCGGTGGCTCATCCTGTTTTGCAAACCAGGTGGCGGAGTAGACCGTGACCGTTGTTAGGAGCGCGAAGGGTAGGACGTGGATCAGCCTTGCAGCCAGATCTGAGGTCTCGCCGCCGCCTTCCAGGTGAATAAACGCCCACACCACGTATGGCAGGAAGCCCACTACCAAGGAGACCCCCGTCGCTCTAGCCCAGTCGTGGTCTACCGTCGTTCTCCAGAACGCCACGAGAGCGAAGGGGATGACCGCCAGCAGGAACAGCGCCCACACGATCATGAGTTGGGGCAGACTGGTTGTGTTGGCGCCCACTGCACCTATGCCCGACACCTGGCTGGTGAAGGAGATCAGGTAGGGTAGCACGAGTATTATTGCGATGCCAATCACCGCGAGTGATGTAGGAAGGGTGTTCCTGATCTGGGGCAAGATGCCAGCGCCGCGTGTGGAATACGTCTTGAGAGCGACGACTCCCACAAGGACCGCGCCAAAGACCGGCAGATCCCACATGTTGGTGAAGGCTAATCCGCCCAGCACTAGCCCCATTGAGCCGATCATGGCCGCTGGCTGAACCCATTCGCGCCACCGGTCTCGCTCCCGCGGGAAGCTGAGCGCGGGGGACCGCAGGAAGTTCCAGCACATGGCCAGGAACAGTACAACGAAGGGGACCGACATCACGTGGGGGTGCAGGTCGCCCAATATATAGCTAAAGAATGGGAACTCCTGGATGGTATAGTCCAGGACACCTCCATCCTGGTAGGTGCCGATGACGCGGGTCGCGCGCCACCACCACATGAATTCTTGCGGACGCCACGAATCGGCTTGAGCAGGGAACTCCGCGTTCAGGCCGTCTATGCCTATGCCGTCCCAGAATGCGCTGGAGCCCATGCCGTTGGCCCTCATAAACTCCAGCACGCCCTCCAGATTCGCAGCGAGTGCCAGTAGCGACGCGGCGACGACACCAGCCACCAGGGCCATGCGCAACCGGCCTGAATCGGCCCGGACCATGTTGACCACCAGGCCGAAGATGCCCATTGCGCCGAGGGCGGGTATCAGTGCGAGGGACAGGTTGTATGAGATGTACGACGGCACGGCGGTCAGTTTGCTGATGGTGCCCATCATCCAGTAGCCGAAGTAGTAGTAGCTGATGCCCTCGCCCCGCAGCCAGGGGTCCTCAGGCTGGCCAATAGTGGACCGGATGGTGGCGTTCAGGAACGCGAAGTCCATCGGCTGCTCGGTGTTGTTTATGAATGGGTCGTAGGCGCGATAGATCACCCATCCAAGGAACACCAGCAGGAACACCGCCTCCGTCGCAATGAGAACGGTACGTTCCCGGACGACGAACTCCAGCATCTCCTGGCGGTTGCGCCATGCGAACCACCCGCTCAACCCTCCGACTACGAGCAGGATGCCGAGCACGGTGAATTGGACGCTGGGCAGGATGTGGAGGACGCTCAGGAGCCAGGACAGATAGGCAACTATGAGGATGCCCAGCGGCATCGCCAGGCTGAATCCTCGGTCCTTGAACCGGGGGAACAGGTAGTAGGTGAGCGGGAATACGGCCAGGCCGATGACCTGGGCCGCAAGCAGCCACACTATGACGTTCAGCATGAGACTATTCTAGCCGCAAACTCGACCGAGTCCAGTCCGGCGAATACCAAAGTCTGCTAAACGTCCTTGACTTCGGGTCGCATGGCCATGACGTGCTCGGGTCCGGAGGCGCAGCAGCCCCCGATGATCTGCGCACCCATCTGACGCCACTCCCTGGCGAATTCGGCCATACGAGCGGGGGCGTAGTCGGCGTTCTGGGCTATATCGCGCCCCTCACTGGGTTTGCGGTTTGTCAGTATCGGTCGTTCCATAATCGGCCCGGTCGGATTGTAGCCCAGGTTGGGGTAGCCTCCCACGGGTCCGTCGAATCCCTTTCGAATGATTGGCAGTCCCGTGGAGATCGCCTCCGGGGTGCTGCACATGAGCAAGAGCGCGTCGACCGGGTGGCCCTTCAGGGCCGCCACCAGGTCGGTGAGGCTCTCGCCGTACTGCATCTTGCCATCCTCGTCGATATGGCGCACGCCCAAGAACACGGGTAGCCCCGCCTCGGCGCACGCCTCGACCGCCGCGACACAGTCAGCGATGTAGCCGACGTACTCCGCCAGAATCAGGTCTGCGCCAAGCTCCGCCAGAAGTTTCGAGTGCTGGGCGTAGTCGTCCCGAAATGCATCGGCACCCATCTGGTCGACATCGGAGGCGGGACTGTCGGAGCGGCCCTGGAGCGTTGGCGCGGCTATGCCGCCGGCCACGTACGCTTCGGGGTTTCCCGCATTGCGGGCCATAACGGCGTTCTCGCCGGCGGCCCTCGCATACTTCTGCCACTGGTCACGCATGCCGATGCGCTCCATCGCAGACGGTATTGTCCAGAAGTTGTTGCTGATGATTATCTCGGCCCCGACCCGCAGGTAGTCCTGGTGTACCTGCTGGACCACGTCGGCGTTGTCGACGTTTGCGGTGGCCGACCACGCCTTGAGTCGGTCGGTCGCGCCCGTCAGCACGTCGACGCCCCGGCGCTGCAGCTCCGAGCCGGTGCCGCCGTCGAGCAGCAGTGTCTCGCCGGCGTTGAGTCGATCCATGATTGGTCTTGTGGGCATGTGTTTCTCCTTGTTTGGGTCTGTGGCGATGATGTGCATCAAGATTCGACCATCCCCCTGGCCCCCTTCCTATCCAGGAGTGGGGAAGAGAATCATATGAGATTATCCGAGGGACACCCTCGGGCTCCCGCCAAAGAGTTTGTGCCCCTCTGCACACCACCGTATGGAACTGTCCTATCTGCGACGCTGCCCAGGACACTCGGGATGCGTTGCCCCGCCCGACTAAGCGTGCGCAGCACCACCGAATAGGGCTTCGACGAAGTCTTGGGGATCGAAGGGCGTGATGTCGTCCAGGCCCTCGCCAGTTCCGACGAACAGGACCGGCAACTGTAGCTCTCTCGTTATGGATACCACGACGCCGCCCTTTGCGGTGCCGTCCAACTTGGAAAGGAATACGCCGTCGCAGTTGAGCGTCTCTGTGAACGCGCGTGCTTGATGCAATCCGTTTTGGCCGGTCGTCGCGTCCAACGCCAGGAGAACCCGCTGCGGGCTGTCTTCGTCCTGACGCGTGAGCACCCGCTGGACCTTCTTGATCTCCTCCATAAGATTTGTCTTCGAATGGAGTCGACCGGCGGTGTCGATAATCAGTACATCGGCCTTCCTGGCCTTGGCGGCCTGAAGTGCGTCGAATGCTACTGCGGCGGGATCCCCGTTCGCCTTGTGTGCGATGACGTCGACCCCGAGGCGCTCACCCCAGACCTGCAGCTGCTCGATGGCCGCCGCTCTAAACGTGTCGGCTGCCCCGAGCAGTACTTGTTTGCCTTCCGCCTGGTATATCCGGGTCAACTTGGCGATGCTGGTGGTCTTGCCCACGCCGTTGACGCCGACGACCAGGATCACCAGGGGCTTTCCTTCGATATCCAGGCGATCCCCGGCATGCTCCACCTGTAGGAGGCCGACCATCTCCTGCTTGAGTATGGAGAAGGCTGCCTCCGAGTCCGATACCCTGTCGTCGTGCACACGCTTCCGGAGCCGATCGAGCAGCTCTTGAGTCGTGCCAACGCCAATATCGGCGGCGATAAGCAGTTCCTCCAGATCGTCCCACAACTCGTCGTCCAGCTTCGCGCCGCGAAATAGCGACGCCACCTGTCCGAACCATGCTCGACGGGTTTTTTCGACCGCCTTGACGGTCTTGTCCTTGTCTTTCCTACGCAGAAATCGCAACAATGCGTCTGACCCTCCAAACCCTGACCTGTGGGTTCTTTGGCGAACCCGTGTTAGATACGAGAGTAGCATGGAGGTAGGATGGGTCACAAGCTGAAAGTGCTGTCTGTCCAGACAACAAAAAAAGGGCCCCGACTGCTCGGGGCCCTTTTTCATTGTCTGCGGTCCAGGAGGAGGATCCGCAGAGAGGAGGAGAACTCTCCGGGCGTACCGGAGAGGCGTACCTATCTGCGCGGGTCGGGTTAGCGGTTCATTCGCAGCGCGAGGGCGTTGAGGTAGTCCTTCTTCGCCTCGTCGCGGGTGGGGGCGCCTGCCGGGTCATTGGCCTGCAGGTGCTCCAGGTAGTTCTCGAGTCCGAACACGCCATTTACGAACTTGGATATCTTGCCGAGCTTGATTGTCATCGTCGAACCTCCGCTGGTGGGCTGGCGCGATGGAGACGTAGCTCCTCGTGTCGCACTTCCCATTATCTCGCCTACACAACATCGAGTAACCATATATTGTAAGATTAACAATATCTTCTGAAGCAATACTAGGAGGGGGTGGATCATGGAGCTACGAGAGTTGAGGAGCTTTAGCACCGCGGCTAAATTCGGAAGTATCTCTGCGGCTGCGGAGCGGCTTGGACTTGGACAGCCGACCGTGACGACCCACGTACGGAAGTTGGAGAGGGAGTTGGGGATGACGCTCTTCGACAGGGTCAGACGTCCGATACAGCTCACCCCCGCTGGCGTGGAGGTTGCGGCGCTCGTGACTCCGCTGCTGGAGGGCATCGATGCCCTGGCGCAGGGGGCGGCCCGGGGAGCGGAGGAAGGCCCGGTCGCAGTGGCGGCGACCCACGACATTATCACCCATGCGCTCCTCAGGGTGGTTAGAGTCTTTCTTCGCTTCCACTCCCACGCCCATCTACGCATCCGATCGGGACTGATGCGAGAGGTTCTTGAGATGGTGTCGAATGGAGAGACGGATCTCGGGGTGGTACCAACGACGGTGAGTTCTGATGAGTTCGATTTCACACCCTTGTTCGCCTACGAACGTGTCCTGATTACCCCCCCGGACCATCCGTTGCTCGATGTGCCACTGACCTCGCTGGCGCAGATCGCCGAGTGGCCGCTGATCATGCGAGGCAAGGAGACTCACACCCGTGCGCTATTGGAAGGGGAGTTTGCAAAGAGGGGGCTGGACTACGAGGTGCGGGTGGAGCTAGACAGCATGGACATGATCAAGCGCTACGTCTCGCTGGGTATGGGAGTGTCAGTAGGGCCGATGATAGCCATTGAGCCAGAGGACAGAGAGGAGCTGGGCATTGTAGGTCTGAGCAGTCTGTTGCCAGTGGACCAGGGTGGGATCGTTACCCTGCGTGGCAAGACTCTTTCGACGCCTGCGCAGAGTTTCATGCAGGCGACCAAGGACACCTTGTCGGTGCTCAGGAAGCCTGGTGGGAGCCTTGCTCAAACCTGATCGTGCGCAGCGGACGCATTTCTTGGGCGAGGTCGGGTATGCCCGGAGTGGCACACTCGTTGGGCGATGTGCGCCCTATCTCACCCTGGGGGCGTGGGATGCCCCGCTTGCTATCGGTTCGTTCAGGTACACGTCGCCGTTGCGTATCTTGATGTTATAGCCGCAGGTCGGATTGCTACATACCCAGGCCTTGTAGTGAATCGGCGCGCCCTGGCCGCCGAAGTCGGAAAGAGGGAGTAGATTGCCCTCGGAGCAGCTCATGCATCCAGGCCACGTGTTGTTGCTTTCCACTTAGTCCTCCTCGTAATCCACCCGCACGAGACCTAAAAACGGGCAAAGTATATCACCATCCTCTAATTATTCGGAAATTGTGCCGGAGAAATTGCCAGGTCGGGCTCTCCGCGCCCTGTCGGAGGACTGGAGCAGATGCGTTCAGAGTCCCAGTGGCAAAGACGCGAGACGATCGTGGGTGGCGCCGCTTCTGGCCAGGGTACTTCGCATGATCGCTATGGACGGCACTGGTATCTCAACCCCGTCAGGGTGAGGCGCGGACGCCAACGTCTCTGCCACCAGCAATCTGTCGGCGCGCGACGCGCTTTCGCGCAGCCTGGCTACCGTCAAGTGTGGACTGAGGGGCTTTCGGTCCCGGGCAAACCCCAGGGCAGCGACAGCATTCTCAATGCCCAGATGCAACTCGCCAAGTGCCCTTGTGTCCCCACCGATGCCCAGCCATAGTACCCTGGCCTTCTTGGGGCTCGGGAAGACGCCGGCCCCGCTTAGATTCAGGGTAAAGGGGGCATGGGCTCCTGCGATGAGTCTGAGGGCCTCAACCAACCCGTCGATCTGTTCGGACGGGACGTTGCCTAGGAACTTGAGGGTGAGGTGCACCGTCTCGGGTCGAACGGCACGGAGGTTCTTGAGCTCACTCTTCATAATCCTCGTGATGACACCGGATACTGCAGAACGGGCCTTGCCTGATAGCTCCACCGCAACAAAAAGGCGCTGTGACTGCGACGTTGCGGCGGTGCTGCGCACGCCGGGTTGAGGAGAGGAGGGGTTCACGGGAGGCAAGGTTCTCCTTTTTAAAGAGACAAGGGCGTCCCAGCAATGTCCACTGTATGCTATATGCTTCGTGCATCGCCTCGTCGGCAGTGGATGTCGGATGGCGGAACCGGATCCCTTTGCGAGGCACCGTTTTTGTAGCTTTCTGCCAGTGCCTGCATGGGTGTGTATGGTAAAAAGGGCTGACAACATGGTTTTTTCGGAGGCTCATCGTGACTGACGAGATCATCGGAATGGACGACATGATGGCGGTGTACCAGGTCACAGACGAATTCGGCATAGACCGCGAATCCATAAGCGTACCCCTCGACAAGGGGCCTGCCGTGGCCGCGAGCAAGTTGCCGGACGGTTCGGTCGAGATAGTTGTTCCAACGGGTGAGACGTCAGACGAATGGCTCTCGGTGTTGCGCGATAGTCTCCTGGGGCTCGGCTTCGAGCGGGTCGAGGACGACTCATGGGACGCATAGAGCGGAGGCTGGGCCAATGAAGTGGAGTGGATCGCTGTCGCAGGCTTCGTCCCTTCGCGACGCGGTAGCCGAGTGCGGAGAGGCTATCCGAAAGGACATGGATGGCCTAGAGCCAGACCTACTTATGGTCTTCGTGTCACCGCACCACGAAGCCTCGTACGAAGAACTTCCGGGGCTGGTGCGCAAGGAGATCGGGTCCGGTATGCTCCTGGGCTGTTCGGGTACCGGGATTATAGGGGATGGCCGAGAGGTAGAGGACCGTCCTGCACTGTCGATCACGGCGGCCCACCTGCCAGACGTTGACATTCTGCGTAGATCAGATCGAACGTCAGAGACATGGACACCTTAACGCTACATCCCCAGCAACCGCGCCGCATTTCCGCCTAATATCGCGCTTCGGTCCGCGTCGGACAGGTCCGCTTCGTGAACCTGCCGGGTCAGCCGGGATGCGCTGAGCAACGGGTAGTCGCTGCCTAAAAGTATCTTCTCCGCGCCCACGAGTTCGGTGACAACCTCAAAAACACGGGCGTCGTAGAGGAATGGCGAGGCTGCGGTGTCGAAATAGACGTTGTTCAGTGCCTCGGCAACCTCAGGCATCAGTGCGTAGAAGGGCAGGCCGCCGCCCCAGTGGGCGCACACCAGTGTCATGTCTGGATGTTGGGTTATGAATCTCCACAGCATTTCGGGACGGGTGTCGCCCTTGCCCTGGTATGTGTGCCCCACCGGCTCCGACGAGTGTGTAGTGACGATCAGTCCGCGCTCCCGCACCACTTCCATGAGCGGCGCCATTACGGACTCGTTGCCCAGATCGAAGCCCTGGGATGACGGATGCAGTTCACCGATGCCCCGAAGCCCCGCTCTGGAGCAGCGCTCTGCCTCCAGGGCCGACGCCTCGTTGCCCCAGGCCGGGTTGACCCCCGCGAAGCCTGTGAGGCGGTCGGGGAAGCGGCTTGTTGCATCGATCAAGTAATCGTTCACTTCACGAGCCACGCCCTGGTCGGTCCAGCCTATGCCCATGACGACGGACCGGTCGATGCCGTCCTCGTCCATCGCGGCGACAAGCTCTTCCGCGGTGGCCATTTTGGCGCGTGGGTCGGAAAACAGCTCCCCGAAGGTGCGGTCCCTACTCAGGTAGGTCTCGCGCTGCTCGCGGAGTGAAAGTGGGTATATGTGGGTATGGAAGTCTACGATCATCTGTCCAGCCTATCCCGGATTGGCTGCCAGGATCCAGAGCCAAGTCTCGGTTTCGTCGTTGAAGTCGTGGGTCTTCTGATCTGCCATGACGATCTGCAACCCTGCTTCCGCAACCATGCGTTGGTTGGTGATGGCGTCGTAGTTGCTCCAGTACATGGGCGCCCCAAAAAAGTCGTCTTCATAGCTTGCGGCCTGACCTTTGCCCGACGCGCTGAGGCTGCCCATGAACACTCCGCCGGGCCTGAGCCAGCGGACAACACATTGGAACAAGGCGTAGTGCTCCTCCCTCGGCACATGGATTATCGAATAGAAGGCGGTCACCGCGTCGAAGCTGTCCGGCGGGAAATCGACCTCTGCGATGTCTGCTGTCACGAATGTGGCATTCGGCACGTTCTTCCGCGCGCGCGCTATCTGTCCAGGCGAGATATCGACGCCGGTGACGTCGAAGTCCTCAGCGAGGCGCATGGTCGTTGGAATACCGGCCCCGCAGCCCAGGTCGAGCAGGGTTGCGCCCCGCTGAAGGCGCTCCGACAGGGTGTCCAGGTACCATTCGCGGTCGAGGGTGCGCCCCTCCACCGCCTGTGCTGTGTAGGCGTCGCCGATGGCGTCGTAGCCGTCCGCGACGAGCTGCTTCGGGTCCACGTGCCTAATGCTCCTTACCAGACGACGCGCCATTGCCGAGGCGATTTCCCGTCGTCAGATTCAGATCGTACCCCGGCGCGTCGGCCCACTCGGGATGGACGGTGGGGATGGCCCACTCCGGATCAGGAGCCCAGTCGGCGAAGGAGTCATCGAAGGGGAAATGCCGTTGCTGCGCCATGGCGATAACTTCGTTGCCGTCTGCAAAAAAACCGTCCGTTTGGGCCTGCGTGAAAACGCCGACCGAGACCCATTCCGCTGCCATATCGCCATCCTTCCAATGCCATGTGAGGTCAGGCATGACCACCAGGTCGAGGGAATTGTCGGTCGTATCGACCCCGATCTCGGTCCTGACAAAAGGGGCTTCCAGGTTGACGTACCAGCCGCTGAACCGGCGGGGCGAGTTTTGACTCCAGTGCAGCCAGATTGAGTACGGCTTCCCAGGCAGCATTAAGCGCAGACATTCGCCCCGACGGAACTCGTCCACCGGATGCTCACCGTGGATCAGGTCCTTTACCGGGCTGTTTCGGTCAGCCATGTCCACTCTCTTCATCCGCGTGCCGACCGGCATCCATAACGCCAGCATGTCGGGCGTGTCTTCGACCACGACGTAGGGCCAGCCCTGAAGCATGCCGGGCCTTCCACGCACGTGGCGGTGGGAGTGTCCCACATAGCGCATGGTGATCTGGTCGCCTCGTTGCCAACGGCTGCCTGTCATTGCCCTGTCACGTTCACCTCACCCACGCTCCGCTACTTCAGTATGACCGTGCCTGCAAAGGCTGCCAGGTCACTCAGGGCCTCCTGGTATCGATCGGGCATCTGGTTCGCCGCCCAGAAGCGGGCGTCCACGGACTCGTCGGTCTCGGTCACGAGGGAGCCCTTCCACTCGTCGACACGAAAGGCGAAGTGTATGGGCTGATGCTCGCCCCCGAAGGCATTGGTGAACACGAACCGGGGCTCAGAGTAGATCGCGAATAGTGTTGCCGAGATGACCTCCAGCCCGGTCTCCTCGCGGACCTCACGCACCAGCGTATCGTAAACGGAGTAGCCCAGTTCCATGCTTCCACCGGGTATGGCCCACTCCAGATTGTCGCTGCGCTGGATCAGGAGAATCTGCCCATTGTCGTCCTGAATCACCGCCGACGCCCCCGGTGTGATCAACATGCGATTCCCCACGGCGGCCCTGAGTTGACCCAGGTACGATGCCTCCCATCCCGGTGAGCTCTTCATCGATACTCCTATGCGGTGAATAGGCGGGTCACGTTGCCGCCACAAATCTTTTCCATGTCGTCTGCCGAGATGAAGTCGCAGTGGTTGCGAAGGTAATCCAAGGACTGCAGGTAGGTGCAATGCCGCTCGACGTTTGGCATGTCCGAGCCCCAGGCCAGCCTGTCCGGGCCGAGCCTTTGGAAGTACTCGTGCAAGATGGGTTGCGCTTCCGAATACGGGTACTCCCAGATTGCGCCCTGGAATATGGGAATCAGCAATTCGACGATAATGTTCGAGTTCTCCAGGGGCGCCCAGGCCTCTTCCGGAATCTCAATGCGGCCGTCGGTCATGAACCGGCTTAGGGCGAGGCCGTGAGGGTACAGCACGGGCAGGTCGCCGTACCGCTCCAGCCAGCGCCCGAAGGCGGCAAGCTCCGCGAGATAGGGGTCTGGGCCTGGGGCCGCTGGGGTCACGTTCATGTAGACGGGGATACGCATCTCCCTCACATGGTCCCAGAACGGGTGGAACACCGGGTCATCGAAAGCCTCGTTGCGCTCGTGCATCGCCAGGTTGCCCGTCTGGAACCAGAGCCCGTGGAGCCCCAGCTCGCCTATGGCTCGCTCCAGCGTCCGGAGCTGTCCGGGCTGGTCGGCGAGCCACTCGTCGATCATCGCCAGCCCCCAGAACCTGTCCGGGGACTGCTTCACAGCGTTCGATATGTACCTGTTGAGCCTACCGTAGAGGTGTCCGGTCTGTAGTACGGCCCTGTCCACGCCTATGTAGTTCATCTGGGCTACCATCAGCTCTGGTGGCGCCGAGAGCTGCGTTAGCGTCGGCGGGAGGTACTGCTTGTGATAATTGGCGCCATCG
The DNA here is from genome assembly GCA_913030785.1 of uncultured Chloroflexota bacterium. GTDB lineage: Bacteria > Chloroflexota > Dehalococcoidia > Lucifugimonadales > CAJWER01 > CAJWER01. Next base: position 26,916 of record CAJWER010000005.1, read on the forward strand.
ACGGACCAGGTGAGACGGCCGAACCCGCCCCCGTGAAAGTCCACGTCCGTCAGATCCTTCAGGGTAGTGCCGTCTCCCTCGATTAGCTTCTGCCTAGATGTGATTGTGTTGTCAGCGGTTCGCTGAGTAGGCATGTGGTGGCCTGCCATCTGGTGCTGTAGATACCTGGTATGGCCGCGCTTGGAGGCGAACCCCGACGGCCCCCCAAGGGGCGGGAAGATATGTGCATGGGAGTCGACGATCACGGGCTGGTTCCTCGGCAACCAATCTACTGGCTGTTATATACGGGGAGTGCAGAGGGGCCGCGCCCCTTTACACGATCCTACTGAGCAGTGAATCCGCCGTCGATGACCAGTTCCGCGCCGGTGACGAAGGAGGCCTCATCCGAGGCCAGGAACAGGATGCCGTAAGCGATCTCATCCGCCAGGCCGAGCCGTCCCATGGGTACTGTGGCCAATCGTGGGTTGATCAGCTCGGGGTCGGAGAAGAAAGGAGCGGTCATTGGCGTTGTCACGAAGCCGGGGTGAACGGAATTGACCCGGATTCCCTCTTTTGCGTACTGCACCGCCGCGGCCTTTGTGAAGATTCGGCTGGCGCCCTTGGCAGCGTGGTAGGCGGTAGATGATGGGCTGCCCACGAGCCCGAATATCGAAGACACGTTGATGATGGAGCCGCCGCCGGTCCTACGCATCTCCGGTATGGCGGCCCTGGTTCCCAGGAACGTGGCGGTGGAGTGGACCGCCATCTGCTCTTCCCACATCTCCAGGGTCGTACCCTCGACATCGGCACGGGAGACCGTACCAGCATTGTTCACCAGCACGTCTAGTTTGGAATAGCGGGCAATTGTAGCCTCCATCGCGGCTGCCCAACTGACCTCGGACGTGACGTCCAGCCGGAAGAAAACGGCCTCGCCGCCATCATTGTTGATCTGCTCAGCGGTTAATTTGCCAGACTCCTCGTCGATGTCTGCGATGACAACTATCGCTCCCTCTCGGGAGAACAGCCGCGCGGCGGCACCGCCGAATCCCATGAGACGTCCCTCGACGCCCTTCGCCGCCCCGGTGATCAGGGCGACCTTTCCATCGAGTCTCATCGGATCACCTCCGCCGGTCCAGTGGATGCTGGCAGCGATTATAACCTGACTACCCGTCAGCATTCAGCCTCGTCGGTTTGCATCTCTGCAAGGCGTCGGAATGCTAGAGGTGCAGGACCATCGTCGAGGTGACGTCGTATCGCCTGCGCACATTCTGTCGGACTCAACAACCAGGTATCGACCTCCATGTCGTAGATGCCGGGTTTGTGGACCTCACGCTGCCACCGGTGGACCGGCTCCGGGACAGGAGCATCCGCCGGGACGTCCTGTCCCTTAAGCCAGGTGTTGCGGCGTCGTTCCCATATGACCTCAATGGAGCATCGGACCCCAACGAAAAGGACGGGTAGCCTGTCCAGGCGTCGTGCACAACCGGCGAGGATTGCGCTAGGCGCCGAGTAGTCGTCGTGGTGACCGACGTCGACTACGACGTTCAGGCATAATCGGCTGTGGGCGGCGATGGACTCGTACATTGCGGCGTATAGGATTGCCACGAGGGGTTCGAGGGATGGGAATTTTGCTCCCGGGCGCAGCCCGATCCCAGGACTGTAGCGCTCCGGCATGACCTGCTCTTTGAAAGCATCGACACCCAGGTTCATCCAGGGGCCGTCGAAGGTGTTCTGGATTGCGGCGACGATGCTCGACTTGCCTGATCACGGGACGCCGTTCAAGATGACGATCTGTCCAGCATCAGGTGTCTGTGCCATGATCCTTCGTGCCTCCATTGAATAACCACCAACTGACGACTAACTTTAGCTGCTCTTCTGGGCACAATACGACTAACCAAAATGAAATCGTTCGATCGGCTACTAAGCTATATAGCGGCCGATGGCGCTATACTGGACCCGTGATCCGAAGTGGCTGCTAGGAGGTTGTGTTGCTAGCAATTGAGCTGATCCGGGCTGAACCCGACCGAGTTAAGCGCGCTGTAGAATCGCGCGGCGACGCGGTCGATATCGACCGCATTCTGGAGCTGGATGGGCGACGGCGTGTCGTGGCCCGGGAAGCTGACGACCTCCGGGCGGTTCGCAAAGAGGCGAGCAAGGAGATTGGCAGGACAAAAGAGAAGCCTCCGGAGCTGATACAGCAGATGCGGGACGTTGGAGAGAAGATTAAGGGGCTAGACGAGGAGGCGCGAATCGTCGCGTCGGAGCTCGACGCCCTGATGCTTACTGTACCCAATATCCCCGACGACGACGTGCCCCTCGGGGCAGACGACTCGGAAAACGTGCTTCTGCGCACAGTCGGAGAACAGCCCTCTTTCGACTTTACACCGCTGCCGCACTATGAACTGGGCGAGCGGCTGGACATCATAGATTTTCAGCGCGGCGTGAAGCTTTCTGGCTCGCGCTTCTACGTACTCAAGGGCAAGGGAGCCAGGCTCCAACGCGCGCTCATCTCCTGGATGCTCGACCTCCACTCCGATGAACACGGCTACCGGGAAATGTACCTCCCGGACATGGTGACCCGGGAGACGGCCACCGGCTCCGGGCAGCTACCGAAATTCAGCGAAACCATGTATCACGATGAAGAGGATGACCTGTGGATGATCCCCACCGCCGAGGTGCCCATTACGGGTCTGCACGCTGGGGAGATACTTACCCCGGGTGAGCTACCGTTCCGGTACGTCGCCCACACCCCTTGCTTCCGCCGCGAGAAGGCTGCGGCCGGCAAGGACACCAGGGGCATCAAACGGGTCCACCAGTTCGAGAAGGTGGAAATGTTCAAGTTCGTCGAAGCAGGGAATTCGAAAGACGAACTTGAGACGATGGTGGCGGACGCCGAGGATGTGTGTGCGCGCCTGGGTCTGGCCTACCAGGTCTCGCTCCTATGCACGGGGGACCTGGGAGTCGCTTCGACCAGGACCTACGACCTGAATGTGTGGGCGCCCGGGGTCGCGGAGTGGCTGGAGGTCAGCTCCTGCTCCAACTGCACCGACTACCAGTCCCGCAGGTCCAGCGTTCGGTATCGGCCTGAAGTTGGTGCTCGACCCGAGTTTCCACACACACTGAACGGCTCCGGGCTGGCGATTCCCAGAACGATGATCGCGATAATGGAGCACTATCAGCAGGCCGACGGCACCATCGTCGTCCCAGAGGTGCTGCGCCCCTACACCCGCTTCGACATCATCTCCTAGGTGCTGCGCACGCTAAGTTGGGCGGGGGCGGTGCTCAGGGGATCATGGTTCGACATAATTTGGCCCAAGGGAGAAGAACATCATGGTTGCCGTACGTAACTGGCGCGAGGCCACACCGGTCGTTTCTCATGAGAGCGCCATTATCTGGCGGATACTCGACGAGGTGGGCACCGAGGGGCTGGGCGACGAGGAAGCGCCGCTCCAGGGTATCCAGTCCCTGACCATCCACCGCATGCAGGCGGGCAAGAGCGGCGACTACCACGAGCACGAGGATCGGGAGCAGGTGTACTACTTCACTGAGGGCCGCGCGAAGATGAAGATCGACGGCGACATCTATGAGCTCAAAGAAGGGGACGCAGTATGCGTTCCCCCGAAGACCAAGCACCAGATTATCAACGATAGCGACGACTGGGTCGCCCATCTAATCATCACGGCATGGGTGAGGTGACCGAAGTCCTGTTCGTCTGCGTTCACAACGCGGGTCGCAGCCAGATGGCGGCGGCCCTGTTCAACTATGCCGCTGTCGAGCGAGGCCTGGCGGCGCGGGCCGAGTCGGCGGGAACGATGCCAGCCGGCGGAGTGCACCCCACCGTTGTCGACTCCATGCGCGAGCTGTCTCTCGACATCTCGGACGCACGTCCCGCCCTGCTCACGGACGAGATGATCGAATCGGCCGAGAGGGTAGTGACGATGGGGTGTGCCGTCGACGGAGATGCATGTCCGGCCATACTGCTCAAGGATGTCGAGGATTGGGGGCTGCCCGATCCGAAGGGCGTGCCTCCAGAGAAGGTTCGAGCGATAAGGGACACCATCTCCGAGCGCGTCAGCCAGTTGTTGGACGAGTGGGTGTAGCGTGTCCGCCCGTTGAGAGTGGGCATGTTGAACCGCCGTCGCGAAGCCGCTTTCCGACCGGGAAGAGCAGAAAAAAGAAAACAATAGAATATTCTGAGGGACACCCTCAGGCTCCCGGCAGAAGGGGCTTTTCCCTCTGCACACCCC
>CAJWER010000006.1 GCA_913030785.1 uncultured Chloroflexota bacterium
AAGAACTCTGTGATGGCAAGTGGGATCACCTGCCCGAGCAGGCGTTCATGTACGTCGGTGCCATCGAGCAGGCAGAGGAACAGGCAAAGTCGATGGCGGAGGATGCTTAAGTAATGAGCGAGATAAATTGCATTGTTGTGACCCCCGAGGAGACCGCGGTCGAAGCCGTCGTTGAATCGGTCGTGGTACCTCTTATTGATGGAGAGATGGGCATCCTGCCCAACTACGCGGCGATGATCGGACGGCTCGGCGCCGGGGAATTGCGTTTGCGCACGGGAGACCAGCTCGAACGTTTTTTCCTGGAAGGTGGATTCATCCAGGTCGCCGACAACACGGTATCGATCCTCACCGGCCGGGCGATCCCGGTGGAACAACTGGATGCCGCAGCAGCCGAAGGGCAGCTCGAAAGTGCCCTGGCAGAACCGGCAGTCGGCATGGAACAGATAGAGGCCCGTGACCAGCTTGTCCAGCAACTGCGGGCCCAGCAACGAGTCGCCCGGCGGTCTGCAAAATAAACAGCTGGTCTCCACCTGGCACGATCCGAAGTGTGAGGGCCATCACGAGTGATCCAGCACCGCAGGCAACTGCTTCGCACTCTTCCCGGGATCCTGCTCTGCCTGACCCTTGCCGGGATCTTCCTTCCCCTGCTCGGTGAAAAGGGTCTTGCCTTTCGTGACACCGCCCACTTCTACTCCCCCTCCTTCCGCTGGCAGGCAGACCAGTGGCACAATGGCTCGATCCCACTCTGGAATGACCAGGAGGGGCTAGGAACCGATGTGGCTGGTGACGGCTCCTCGAGTCTGTACTACCCGGGCAAGCTGCTGTTGGTTCTGGTGCCTCTTCCCTGGACCAGCCGACTGAACCTCTACATCCTTGCCCACATGCTGCTCGCCTCCTGGGGCAGTTACCGGCTGGCACGCTCCTGGAAACTGCGGCATCATGCGGCCCTGTTGGCCGCCGCCGGTTACTCGCTCGCCGGCCCGCTACTCTCTCTCCACGCCAACCTCCCCTTCCTGGTCTCCGCTGCCTGGCTACCATGGTCCCTCCAGGCACTGGACCAACTGCTGCGGCACGGCCAACGTTCCTCCGCGATTTCTCTCGCCCTTGTGCTGGCACTGATGGTCCTGGGCGGGGATCCCCAGGCTGTCTACCACGTCGGCCTGGCTGGCGGCCTTTACCTGCTATTGCTTCCCCGCCAGGCCCCTGCCCTGCGGCGGAGAGAAGGGGTGCTGTTACTTTGCGGCACTGCGATCCTGGCAGGGATGCTCTCGGCGGTCCAGCTGCTGCCCCTGCTCGAATCCTCACGGCAGAGCACGCGCGCCGGGGGAGATTCTCCCCGCTCGATTTACGAGCTCGGCAGCGACGGACAATCTCCTGGGCAGCAGCTCCAGGGGCTGCTGGGAAATCAGGGCAGCGCTCTGCAGCACGACCCCTACGAGTTCAGCCTCTCTCCCTGGCGACTTACCGAGCTTGCCTGGCCCAACATCCATGGCCGCCTTTATCCCCAAAACCAGCGATGGTTAAGAGCTCTCGGGGGGGAACGCCGGATCTGGACACCAACTCTCTACATGGGCCTGCTGGTGATGGTACTCGCCTGGTGTGGATGGAGCCTGCGGACCGGGGAACCCCAGCGACGTTGGCTAAGCTGGTTGCTTCTGCTCTCGGGAGTTGCCAGTCTCGGCCTCTACGGCATCGGCTGGGGCCTGCGGCAGGCCGGCCTGGTCGAGGGATCCGCCACGGACCCGGCCGGCGGACTTTACTGGTGGCTGGTCGTTTTCCTGCCCGGCTATGCCAAGTTCCGCTTCCCGGCAAAGCTCTGGATCTTCTTCACCCTCTCTGGCAGCCTGCTGGCCGGATGGCAGATGCAAAAGCTGCTCGATGGAGTACGCCACGGACCGGCGCGCTGCCTGCGGGGACTGGCCGGCCTCGGGCTGAGCGGGCTGATACTGCTTCTGCTACTCCGCCCCTGGATCCTGGAATTGCTGGCAGCAGGACAATCCGACTACCTGCTGGGCCCTCTCCAGGCCGACGCTGCCTACAACGGTATCCTGCTGGCCCTCGCCCATGGCACGCTACTGGCACTGCTCCTCCTGGTGATGATTACCAACCTGCGGCCTGCCACCCTCGGTCCCCTGCTGGTCTCGCTGACGATCCTGGAGCTGGCAATTGCCAACAGCTGGCTCGTCTCTCGCGCTCCGGCTTCCCACTGGTCAACACCCTCCCCTGTGGAAACCATGCTTGTCCAACCGTCCACGGACGCCGGCGACCAGTCACCGGAACGGATGTTCCGTGCCCAGTGGCGGCGCTGGTACCCCCGTCACTGGATCTCAGAACCTTCCGGCAACCGCCTTGCCGAGGCGGTCGAGTGGGACCGCCAGACCCTTCTTCCGCGTTACCAGTTACTCACACCGCTGGGGACCCTGGAAAGCAGCCAGAGCCTCAAGGACCGAACGCTCGCCACGCTGCTGGAGGTCGGTCGCCGGCATGGCACACGTCGACCTGACGGCCTCGCCGAGCCCGACGCTCTGCTGCTGCGGATGCTCGGCGTTCACTGGATTGCAGGCCCCGCCGGCTGGCAGCCGGGACTACCCGCTCAAGCGGTCAAGCTTCCGCTGGAAGTGGCACTCCCTGCCAACTACTCTCTCTGGCAGATCTCCTCCCCCCAACCGTTTGCCCAGCTGGTGAACGATGTTCAGCAGGCGGGTCCGATCGCCACCCGGCTGGCAGACCTGGGCCGGCAGATGGAAGAGGAGCTCTATCCCGGGGGTCAGCTCGTTGACCTTCGCCACCGGGTCATCCTGCATGGCGCCGAGGTTCAGGGCCAGGCCCCTGGCCCGGGCAATTCCCCGGCTGCAAGGAGAGTCCAACTCACCCATTTCAAACCAACCCGCCGCGAGTTGACCGTGAAACTCTCCAGCCCCGGCTACCTGGTCCTGAACCAGGCTTATGCCCCTGGCTGGAAGGCCTGGTCACGCACGTCTCCCGGTGAGCAATGGCAGGCGGTCCCGATCGAGCGAGCCAATTTTGTCGCTTCCGCCCTGCCACTTCCGGCAGGCGAGCACCAGTTACTGATCCGTTACCAGCCCGCTTCATTCCGTCTTGGAATGCTGCTCGGCCTGGCCGGTTTTACCCTGGTCATTCTCCTGGCAGCTCCGATCCGGTGGCGGAAAGGGCAACTCCAGGAGGGGCCATCCCCGGGCGGCTAGATCTGAAAATTACTGTCAGGATTGAGTGAATCGGGGACCTCGTTTCGCATCCGCAGGGCCGGTTTCTCCAGCATCACCGTAGTATGCGGGTCGACACTCCGCGTGAGCCAGACGCTTGAGCCAACGACGCTATCGTGTCCGATCACGGTTTTTCCGCCCAGGATCGTGGAGCTGGCATAAATCACCACCCGGTCCTCGATGGTGGGATGCCGTTTCATAGTACGGATGATATTCCCATCTGCATCAGTAGGAAAGCTGAGGGCTCCCAGCGTGACACCCTGGTAGATCTTCACGTGATTGCCGATCTCGGTGGTCTCACCAATCACCACCCCGGTACCGTGGTCAATAAAGAAGTGGTCGCCAATCGTCGCTCCCGGGTGAATATCGATACCGGTTTCCTTGTGTGCCCACTCGCAGAGCATGCGTGGAATGAAAGGAACTCCCAGTTTCAGCAGCTCATGGGCGATCCGGTAAACCGTGATGGCCTCCAGACCCGGGTAGCAAAAGATTACTTCATCGAGGTTCTGGCAAGCCGGGTCCCCGTCAAATGCTGCCTGGGCGTCCTTTGCCAGCAACCTGCGAAGATCCGGAATCCTGGCTAAAAGATCGATGGTGATATCCTGGGCCCGCGTCTCATGGTCCACCTCCCCTTTCGCATCCTGGTCACCACTGACGCGGCTTTCATGGGCCAGTGCACGCGAGATCTGGATAATCAGGCGATCATGCAGACTATCGATCAGGTCACCGATGTAGTAACCAACATTGCCCAGGTGCAGCCCCTCACGGCGGCGATATCCGGGAAAGAGGATTTCCCTCATGTCCTCCAGGGCGATGATCACTTCCTCGTAGCGAGGCAGTGGACTGTGATCCAGGTGGTTGATAGTCCCTACTGATTGATACGTTTCCACGATCGATTCGGTAATACCGGGCAGTTCATTTTTTCGTCGCATCTCGGAAGCCATAGCTGAAAACTCCGGGCCAGTATGGCTGCACTTATGGCAGCAGGAACGTGGCATGAAGAGGAAAAGAGGAAAAGAGGAAAAGTGACAACACGCAAAGAGGTCCGGTTAAACCGGACAAATACAGTGGCAGGAGCATGCCACGTGCGTGGGGATGAAAGCGATCGGGTTCATCATGGTCGGGTTTGCCTGAAAGCAAGGTGCCTGACAGTCATGTCACTCTTACCAGCATGAATCACAGCGCAACTACTGTAAAGGGGCAAGAACTGTTGCCCCCGCCCGTGCCTAGCCCTCGTCCTCTTCTTCTTCCACTTTTGACTTGGAAATAATATTCTGCTGGATATTCCCGGGCATCACATCGTAGTGGCTGAATTCCATCGAGTAGCTTCCCTGGCCACCGGTCATACTTGAGAGCGTACGGGAATAGGTTGTCACTTCCCGCAGCGGCACCTCGCAATTAGCGGTCTGGTAGTTACCCCCTGCCGCATCGGTTCCCTGGACCTTGCCACCTCGACTGGACATGTCACTGTAGACATCCCCCACGTTGGCTTCCGGCACGGTGATCGCCATCTTGACGATCGGCTCAAGCAGGCAGGGCTGTGCTTCCTGGAAAACATTCCGAAAGGCCATCGAGGCAGCTGTCTTGAATGCTGCCTCGGAGCTATCCACATCATGGTGCTTGCCAAAGTGAACTTCCACGCAGACATTCTGCACCTGGTAACCGGCGATCACGCCCCGTTCCATTCGTTCACGAAATCCTTTCTGCACGGCTGGCATGAAGTTTCCTGGAATCACACCGCCCACCACTGAGTCGACCCAGAGAAAATTCTTCTTCTCGTCGTACTTGAAGTCCTTGAGCGAGGAGAACCTCTCGGACGACTTGACGGCGTAGGACTCGATATCGGTTCCCCGTGGCAGCGGGTACATGCGGATATGGACTTCGCCAAACTGCCCCCGGCCTCCCGACTGTTTCTTGTGCCGGTAACTTCCCTCGGCGGGCGCCTGGATTGTCTCGCGGTAAGGGATCTTCGGTTCCCGGGTAACGACTTCCAGCTTGTCACGCCGTACTAACCGCTCCCGCACGATCGTCAGGTGCAGGTCACTCATTCCGGTCATCACCATTTCCTTGGTCTGTGCATCCCGGTTAAGCAGGAAGGTCGGATCCTCGTCCACCACTTTTGCCAGAGCGGTCGAGAGCTTGGTCTCATCACCCCGTGCCGAGGGCGAGACAGCCAACCCTACCATCGGTGTGGGGAACTCGATATTGGACAGGTATGCGTCCCCGATCGAGGTGGACGTCGCCAGCTCTTCCATCTTGGCAACTGCCACGATATCCCCGGGACCTGCGGAAGCGACCTGCTCGGTCTGGTCTGCCTGGACAACAAGTAGCTGTCCCATCTTGATCGGCCTACGGGCTGTCGAGATGCTGACCGACTGGTCTTTCTTCAACGTGCCAGAGAAGACGCGTATGAAACTCAATTTCTGTACAAACGGATCGACTCGTGTCTTGAAGATCTGCGCCACCAGGTCTCCCGCGGCGTCGGCGGTCACCTCGACCTCCTCCTCACCCTTGCTGGCAGTCCAGGACCGATCGGCCGGCGACAGGCCGCAAAGCACAAGGGCATCAAGCACCTCGGTCAAACCAATTCCGGACTTGGCACTGCAACAGAGGATCGGTACCAGGCTTCCCTCGGCAACGGCCCGCACGATCAGTTTTTTCAGTTCGTCCTTGCTCGGCTGCTGGCCCTCGAAATACCGCTCCATCACCTCCTCGTCCACCTCGATGATCGATTCGATCAACTGCTCACGAATTCCCGCCACATCGACAAGTGCCCCGTCGGAACTGGCCTTTTCATCCAGCGTGTTGACGACACCACTGAAATCAGCCCCGTGCCCGACGGGAACGGTCAACAACGTGCACTGGTTACCCCACAATTCGCGGATGTCATTGAGGAGGGAATCAAACTCGATGTTCTCGCCATCCATCTTGTTGATGATGATGACCTTTCCCAGGCCTCCCTTGTTAGCCACATCAAAAACACGTCGCGTGTTGACCTCGATACCCGACTGCGCATTGACAACCACGGCGGCCGTATCGACCCCGGACAGTGCGCCGATGGCCTGCCCGACGAAATCCGGGTAACCCGGGGTATCGACGATATGAAACCGCACCCCGTCGTGGTCCAGGTGCACCACGCTGGCCTCGATCGAGTACTGGTGAGATTTTTCTTCCGGGTCAAAATCACAGATGCTCGTTCCGTCATCCACGCTCGGATTGGCGCTGACCGCACCGGTTTTCACCAGCAGCTGATCCACCAGGGTGGTCTTGCCTGCCGACCCATGACCACAAAAAGCAACGTTTCGGATATTCTCGATACTTGCCATGAAACGATTCCTTGCACCGGCCTAGAGCCGGAACGCTCTACCAAAGTTAAAGCGACGAGTCGCCTGCTATTCCCAGGATGTCGGGGAGTGACAGGCGACCCTCGTAGAGTGCCTTGCCAACAATACACCCGGCCATCCCCACGTCGGCCAGTGACTGGACATCCTCCAGGGTGGTCACTCCCCCCGAGGCAATCACCGGTATATTCACTTCCTGTTGCATTCTCTGCATCGCTTCCAGGTTAGGTCCCTGGAGCATTCCATCTTTTTCGATATCCGTATAAACCAGTCCCGCCAGTGGTTCACCGGCGAGCATAAGCGCAAGTTCAACAGCACCCAGGTCACTCACCTGGGCCCATCCGTCGGTGGCAACATGCCCATCCCGGGCATCAATACCAGCAACCAGCTGCCCTGGAAAGCGACGACAAACGCCGACAAACCAGTCGGGATCTCTCACCGCCCGTGTCCCAATGACCAGCCGTGACAGTCCCGCTGCCAGCAATCCGGCGATGGTCTCCTCGTCTCGGATACCACCCCCAAGCTGGCAGGGTATTTCCACCGAATCGACAATCGACTGGGCAACGTCCCGATTGGCCGTCTGGCCATCCCGGGCACCGTCCAGGTCGACAAGGTGCAAGCGACGTGCGCCAAGATCCATCCAGCGCCGTGCCACCTCGACCGGGTCATCCGCGTAGACTGTCTGGCGGTCATAATCGCCCTGTACGAGGCGAACACACTTGCCGTCCCGCAGATCGATAGCCGGCCAGATCTCCATATCACGCTTCACGCAAACCTGTCGATTGTCCAGTTGGTGAAAAATCGCAATATGACACAGAAAACGGGTGTTTGCAAGGAGTCCCGAACCGGCCAGGAACGTGGTTCAGCCGGAGAATTCCGCGAAATTCTTCAGCAGCTGAAGACCAGCTTGCTGGCTCTTCTCAGGATGAAACTGGGTGGCAAAAATGTTGTCTCGCCAGATCATGGCACAAAACCGCTGGTGGTATTCACACTCCATGGCAACCACCCCGGGGTCGATTGGGTTCACGTAGTAGGAGTGAACAAAGTAGAAATGGGCTCCCTCATCGATCCCCGCCAGCAACGGGGCCTGCTGGCGAATCACTGCCTGGTTCCATCCCATGTGGGGAATCTTCACACCCGGCTGGTCCTCGAATCGTACGACTTCCCCCGGGATCACTCCCATCCCTTCAAAGCGTCCCCCCTCGTGACTGACATCAAACAACAACTGCAATCCCAGGCAGATCCCCAGGAACGGGACTCCCTGATCAATCAACTCACGCATCGGCTCCACCAGGGATCGCCGGTGAAGTTCCGCAATGGCATCTTCAAAAGCCCCCACACCGGGCAACACGATCCTCTCCGCCCTTCGCAACTGTTCCGGGTCACTGGTAATCTCCACTTCCGCGCCAACCTTTTCAAAGGCTTTCTGGACGCTCCGCAGGTTACCCATCTGGTAATCAACAATCGCGATCATCGGCTTATCTCCCTCGACAGACCAGTGAACTGGCGGCAGTGCCATGTTCTTCATGACACCCTGTGGGCTCCCTGGTTCACCCCCCATTCTATGTTTTTTGCCGCCCCCGCCGAGGTGGGCATGGCAATTTGGGGGTTGTCCTGTGTGGATGCTCTTTGATACCATCCCGCCCCATACGAGACCGCACCAGCATGGCAGGGAGAGAGGATACGCAAATGCGACTGGCAACAACCAGCTTGTTATGCTTGAGCCTGCTGGCTGCCTTTCCTGGCTGCCAGAACGGGTCTCTCTGGTTCCGCGGCGACAGTTCCGCTGGCGGTCCCACCCCCGCCTCACCGCTCACCGATCTGGACCAGGCGAACGAGAAACTGCACCGGCAAGTTGCCGAGGCACGGCAACTTCACCAGGCCGCCCTGGACGAGTTGGAGCTCGTCAAGAAACAGCTGGGGGAGACGGCCGACCAGTTACGGACGTATGTCAGCGGCGAACCGGGACAGCAGGCAGTAGCGGCACCGACCATTCGCTCCTCGCTTGATCCACAGCGTCCCCAGGTCGTCCCGATCTCGGACCTGGTCTCGGTTGCTGACAGAGACAGTGTCCGATACGAGATTCCAGCCAGGAGGTTATTTGAAAGCGGGACCTCCCGGCTCACGGCGGATGGCCAGGCCCTGCTTCGCCAGGTCAGCCAGGTGATCTCGCAGCACTATTCCCGGCAGTTGATTGCCATCGAGGGGTACTCGGCAGTGGACGAATCCTCCGCTGATCCTCGACCGCTTCACCAGCAGACCGCACTCTGGAGCCTGGCCGTCCTTGAGCACCTTGTCGAGGAAGGAGTTCTTTCAGAGCAGCTGTTCCTTGTGGCTCATGGCAGCAATCACCCGAGGTATTCCAGCGGCTCGCTGGAGGGACGCAACAGCAACCAGCGGATCGAGCTGGTGATCTACCCGGACCAGCTCGACGATGGTTCATAGGCGATCACCGCGAATCAATCTCCAGCTATAGAGCATACCTGCCATCAGGCAGGCCCCGGCAGCAAACAGCCCCGGAACGATCCACCCCATGACAAAGAGATCCACGGCATAACCATGCCAGAGTGCGGGCCAGCCGAGGATGACTCCCACCGTTGCCAAGCAGAGGTAGGGCCCGAAGGCCATCTCTGTCTGGCGTGTCAGGATCAGTTGCACCAGCCCAACCACGACACCTGCCAGCGGTGCCAGGAAGAAGATCAGCAGGGCAGCCTGCCAGCCCACGAAGGCACCGATCATCCCCAGCAGCGTGACATCGCCGAAACCCATTGCCTCTCGCCCCAGGGACCAACGCGATACCAGCCGCACAATCCAGACGACCAGTCCGCCGCCGGCAAGCCCTACCAGTGCCGTCAGCAGGCCGATCCAGGAATCTCCTCCCAATCGCCAGGTCACCAGGATCCCCAGCCAGCCAGCCATGGCAATCATCGCCAGTCTTGTGGCAACAGGCCTGGGCCAGCGGTCCCGAGCGGACCTCGTGCGTCGAGCGGGGCGAACCATGCTGGCAAACATGTAGCGAATTCCCTTGAACAGGCCATGGCGAAGGGTACAGACCTTGGGCATCAGCGCCATACACCAGAGGCCATAAATCGCCAGCGCATAAAGCAGCCCGCGAACACCAAAAAGCCAATCCGGGGTCGGAGAGGGTGTGGTGACAAGAATCGGAGTGACCATCCCCTGGACCACCACCGGGAGACGAGAAAGGGGAAATGTCACGGCAAGCACCAATGCCAGCAGTGTGCCGCTGATCGTGACCTGGTCCGGTATCGTCTGCTCATCCAGGTCGATGAATGTTGCCACGCTCAGTAATGCCAGCAGGCTGCACCAGGTCAAGATGCGGGGCACAACCACCGTGTTCCAGGGAGAGGCTCCGGCAACGTCCCCGGGCAGGACCCGGTCTGCCGAGAGCCAGCAACCGATGCTGACACAACAAATCCCCATGATCAGTTCGATCATGGCCGGACGCACCCAGTAGCCACGCCCATGCAATCGCGACTCGCGTCTCAGCCCAAGCCAGCCGACCACCGGCAGGTAATCGCTCCAGCGACGATCGGCCGCCTCCTGCAGGGGTTCCGACCAGGGTCCAATCGAACGGGGCGTCCACGCCAGGCGGTAAATGCCACGATTGACCTGTGAACCGAGGAGCAGTCCTATCAGGGCCAGGCCGATGATCATATCCATATCGACCCCCCTTACCTCCCGCCAGATGGTTGCAAATCAAGCCAGGCAACAATCTTCCCGGCGACCTCTTTCGGAGTACTCTGGTCGGTGGGCATCACCAGGTCGGCACACTCCTGGTAAACCGGCACGCGTTCCTCCAGCAACCGGCGGACCTCCTCCTCTCCTCCTCCCAGGACGAGATCAGGACGCCTCGAGGAGGTCATCGGGTCCTTCCCCAGCCGCTCGAGGATCGTTTCCACGGTCGCGGTCAGCCAGACCATCGGCCCGGTTCCACGAAGCACGTCCCGGTTCGCCGTGGAAATCACGGCCCCTCCTCCAAGTGCGACAATGTGCTTGTCGAGCCCGCTGCACTGGCAGAGGGCCTGGTATTCCCGCTCCCGGAATCCCACTTCTCCAAGGCTGGAAAAAATCTCGGCGATGGACATGCCTGTCTCTTTCTCCACCAGCTGGTCGGTATCCAGCAAGGGCCACTGGAGCAGCCCGGCCAGCAGGTCGGCAACGGTGGATTTCCCCGTGGCCCGGTAACCTGTCAGGTAGATATTCATGGCAGCCTCTTGGGAAACGTCTCAGCGACTCCATTATACGCACCGCCCTCGCTGCGCCTGACTGTTTAACGGCGGGCAGCCCCGATCATCTCTATCACTTTTTCCCGCATCACCTGTTGCGGTGCCTGGGAACCCGTGAAAAGTGCGAATTGAAGTGCTGCCTGGTGGATGAACATGTCCACTCCGGTGATCGATCGACATCCTCGTTCACGAGCCATCTTGACGAGCAGGGTCTGTTCCGGATTGTAGACGGTATCGAAAACAATCATCTGCCTGTCCATCGCGGACGCATCGTAGGGAGACTCGTCCACGTTGGGGTGCATCCCAACCGGGGTTCCATTGATGAGAATCTGGGCCTTGACATCATGTCTCTTGTCCCATGGGATGGCCTCGCTTTCCAATCGCTTGGCCAGTTGATCGGCACGCTCAAAGGTGCGGGATGCAATCACCAGGCGAGCTCCTGCTTTCTTCAGACCTTCGCCAATCGCCATGGCTACGCCGCCGGCGCCCAAAAGCAGGACGACACGGTCTTTCAGCCAGTCGGATTGCGGGTCTCGCGCCGCTGCCAGCGCCAGGGTTTCCATCGCCGCCTTCTGGTCCGTGTTGTAGCCGATCCGCTTGTCTCCATCGAAGATAATCGTGTTCACAGCCCCGATGGCGCGAGCTGCCGGGTCCACATCGGTCAACAGTGGAATGACTGCCTCCTTGTGAGGGATCGTGACACTCAGTCCACGCACACCGAGTTCCGGACATTCCGCGATGAACTCCTTGAGGCTCTCACGTGGCACCCGGAAGGGAACATAAACCCGGTTCATCTGCTGGTCCCGGAAGGCGGCATTGTGGATCGCCGGGCTGAGGCTATGGCCCACTGGATCAGCAATCACGCCAAAAACCTCTGTCTCACTGTTGATCGAATCGTAATCGTACATGCCATTCATTTGCTCGAAGCTCAACTGCCCTGGCGCCAGGGCCCGCTCGTGATGAAAAGTGGCGTAGGAGAAAGGCGAGCCGAACTTTCCCGCCAGGATACGTGTCGGCACACCAATCTCACCCATGGCAATCCCGATCGTGGGAACCGTGCTATCCCGGACCAGTCGCAAGATCCGCAGGTAATCATGCGTGTTGTGGGCCAGCGTGGCAATTTTCACGATGTCCGCATCCAGGCTGGCCAGATGCTTATGGAGTTCCTGCAGATCATCCGGAGTTTCCTCGAAGTTGTGACGGCTGATGATCCTCTTGGTCGATCCATAGCGGGGAATCTTGTCAGCCACGTCATCTTCCAGGTCGACGTAGTCCACTCCGTCGGCAATCGCCGCCCGCAACATCATCAATCGCTGCTCCTCGGTCCCTCCCCACTTGCCACCATCACGGGCGCGGCGGCAGGTTGCCACCACCGGACAGGGACGATCGGTCAACAATCGCTTGAAGTTGACGTTCCTGCGAATGTAGTCAAGCCGTAACTCAACCAGCTCCGCTCCCTGTTCGACCAGGTGGCGGTGTTCGAGAATCACTTGCTTGTGGCGGCCTCGCCCAATACTTACACAGATCATAAATTATTGAACCGTTTTCTTTTACGCTTCCTGGCTCACCGGTCTTTTCCAGACTAGCTGGGAACCGCTAGGTTCTCAAGAAACGACGATCCAGTTCCTCCCGACTAAAAACGAGAGCTGTTGGCCGGCCGTGGGGACAGTGATGCGCATCCTCGCAGAGATGACGTTGTTCCAGGAGTGCCGTCACCTCCTCCACCGAGAGAGGATCTCCTGCTTTTACTGCCCCCTTGCATGCCATTAAGTGGAGCAGTTCATCGAGCAGGTCACGGGCCTCTGGGGGTTCTGCCCCCTCTAGCATCTTATCGGCAACATGGCGAATTAACTCCGCCGGATTTGCCCGTCGCAGCATGGCAGGATAACTGGTCACCAGCACCGTGTTACCACCAAAAGATTCCACATCCAGGGAGAGTTGTGCCAGGCTGTCGGCAACCTCCAATACGGCTGCCGCCTCATCGGCTGTCATCTCCACAGGCTCGGGCACCAGCAGGGGCTGTTTTTCAAGTCCTCCCTCATCGACGCGCGAACGAAGTTGCTCATAGAGAATCCGTTCATGCAGAGCATGCTGATCAATGACTACCATCCCCTCGTCATTCTCGGTGACCAGGTACCGCTGATGAAGCTGGACTCCCAGGGGACTGACCGACGGACGTTGGGGTTCCGCCGGCAGCTCACCGGCCTCGATCTGCTCCGAAGGATCCTCCACACGAAACTTGCCCGCAAAGACCTCGGCCCATTCACCCCGTTGTGACCGGGCTTCTCCACCAAAAGGTTCGGGCAGGCCGGCCGCGATCACCGGTGGCCTGGAAAGTGGCAGGCGAGGAGTGGATGGCAGATCATCCTGTCGCGAAGCTGCTTCCCGGGCCTGGTCACCAGGCATCGCTACGTGCCTGGTCAGGTCCATGGAAAGAAACGTCTCACGCAGCGTGGAAAGTAACTGGCGATAGAGCTGACGACCATCCTGGAATCGAACTTCCAGCTTGGTTGGATGCACATTCACGTCCACATCCTCCGCCGGCATCTGCAACATCAGGAACCCGATCGGGTGACGGCCGTGTAACAACAGGCCCCGGTATGCCTCCCCCAGAGCATGCTGCAAGGAACGGTCCCGAATATGGCGACCGTTGAGGAAGAGGTACTGCATGCGATTGTTCGATCGGCTAAACGCCGGATCCGCTACATAACCGCTCAAGCGGACACCATCGATCTCGCTTGTGACCGCTACCAGGCCATCGGCGAGGTCACGACCGAAAAAATGAGCAATTCGATCTCGCCAGTCGTCCACCGGCGGAAGATCATGGGTCTTCTTTTCACCGCGCGAGAGAGTCATGTGCACGCCGGGGTTCGGCAGGGCGATCCGTGTGAAAGCCTCTGACACGTGCCCCGACTCGGTCTGTACCCTGCGCAGGAACTTGCGACGTACCGGCGTGTTAAAGAAAAGATTACGGACCTCTACCGTGGTTCCGATTGGGCACCCACAGGGTTCCAGCGGGGAAAGGCTGCCACCGTGGACCGCAAGCTGCACACCACTTTCATGCCCCTCTTGCCGGCTCCTTAGAATCAACTGGCTCACCTCGCTGATCGATGCCAGCGCTTCACCACGAAAGCCAAGTGACTCCACTTGAAACAGGTCATCCGCATCCTGGATCTTGCTCGTTGCATGACTCGCGACGGCCAGCAGCAACTGGTCAGCTGCAATCCCACAACCGTTGTCTGAAACACGTACCAGCTCCGTCCCCCCCTGCTCAACATGCACATCGATACGGCTCGCGCCGGCATCGATACTGTTCTCCAGGAGTTCCTTGACGACACTTGCCGGTCGTTCAATCACCTCACCCGCAGCAATCTTGTTGACCACCGAGGGCGTTAACTGCTTGATATCCGCCATCTTTCTATTACCGCCTGTGCCTGTCAAAGATCATATTCCTTCAACTTCCGGTAAACCGTTCTCGCGCCGATTCCGAGGATGCGAGCAACCTCTTCCCGGTTTCCACCCGCAAGCCGGAGCGTCTGCTCGTAAGCCCATTTCTCGATCTCCGTCAGCGGCTGCCCAATCAGCTCGACAGGGCCATCGGCTGACGAGGAAACAACCGGTTCTCCGTCCGCCAGGTCCGGAGGCAGGTCATCCATGTCGAGCACCCCATCGGTGTCCAGCACCACCATGCTCTCAACCGTGTTGCGCAGTTGCCGCACGTTGCCCGGCCAGTCATGCTGGTACAGTTTCTTGGTTACCGCCGGCGTCACTGTCTTGATCGACTTGTCATGGTGGCTGGCCAGGGACCGGCGGAAATGGTCGACCAGCGGTATGATATCGTCTCGCCGCTGTTTCAGGCTGGGAAGGGCAATCGTAACGACCTTTAACCGGTAATAGAGGTCCTCCCGGAAAGTCCCGTCGGTAATCGCTTCCTCCAGGCTGCGGTTTGTCGCTGAAATCAACCGCACGTTGACATGGATGGGTTGATTGTCCCCCACTCGAGTTATCGAATGGTCCTCGAGGACCCGCAACAGCTTGATCTGGGTTGCCAGGGGCATGTCTCCCACCTCGTCCAGGAAAAGGCTCCCGCCATGGGCATATTCAAAGGCCCCCGTGCGGTCAGCATGGGCGTCAGTATAAGCCCCCTTCACATGCCCGAACAATTCGCTTTCGACCAGGTTGTCGGCCACCGCGGCACAGTTGATTGGGACCAGACGCTTCCCCTTGCGCGGGCTATTCTGGTGGATCGCCTGGGCGATCAGTTCCTTGCCCGTTCCACTCTCCCCGGTAATCAGGACCGTGGCGTCAGTCATAGCGACCCGCCGCACCTGGTCGATCACTTGCTTCATCTCCTCGCTGGCGAAGATGATTCCCTCAAACCCGAATTTCTCGTCCAGACGCTGGTTCAGCTCCAGGTTGTCACGCCGCATCAGGACCGCTTCTACCGCCCGCTTGACAACCGCTCGCAGACGTCTGGGAGTGATCGGTTTTTCCAGGAAGTTGTAAGCTCCAAGCTGCATCGCTTCGACGGCCAGTGGCACCGAGGCATGGCCGGTTACCATCACCACCTGGGCATCGGGAAGCACCTCGACCGCGGTCGAAAGCACTTCCATGCCATCCACCTCGTTCATGACCAGGTCGGTAATGACGATGTCATAATTCCCCTCCTGGATCTGCTTCTTCCCCGCGGGACCCGATGTCGACTTCGTGCACTCGTAGCCGTCCCGCTGAAGGCTCTCAACCATCGCCTGGGCATGGGCCTTGTCGTTATCCACGATGAGGATTCGAATCGCCAGAGGCTGTGCCTCCTGTGGCGGCTGGTCGGTATTACTTGCCATGCTGATGATAATACCGGATCAGGGGAAAAGCGGCCATAACCGCTGGGTTTACTCGGGCAGACGGGCAGGAGCTGGAAACTCCAGGATGAACTTTGTCCCCTGCCCCAGCTCGCTCTGGACACCAATTCGACCACCGTGCGCTTCAACTACCTTGCGTGCCAGCAGGAGCCCCAGTCCCGATCCACCCTCCTTGGTCGTGTAAAAAGCGTCGAACATCTTTCTTGCTGTTGTTGCCGCCATGCCGCAACCAGAGTCAATCAATTCCAGGGCAACCCCATCTCGCGTCTGGCGGGTAATCACAGTCAACTCACCCCCGTTGGGCATCGCCTCCATGGCATTTTTAACCAGGTTCAGAATCGCGGCATGGAGCGTCTGGGATTCCAGCCGGATACTGGGAAGCTTGTTGTCGAGGTACCGGATAACCTCCACCCCCTGTTCACTCGACTGGGCGGCAAACAGGTCCAGTACCCGCTCGATCTGCTCGTTAAGACTGCCTGGCACCAGCTCAAGTTCGCGTAAACGAGCAAACTTGATGAAGTCATTAAGCAGCTTTTCCAGCCGCGTACACTGGTCCTGGACCACCTGCATCTTTCCGAGAGCACGATGGTCCTGCGGGGTGTCCGACTCTTCGAAATCCTCCGCCAGCAATTCCATGTTCATGCGGATCACGGAAAGCGGGTTCTTGATCTCGTGAGCCAGGCTGCTGGCCAACTGGGCCAGTTCCTGGTAACTGGCCTGCAGTTGATCACTCTCCGGCTCCGCATATTCGGAGGAAACGTCCATTACTCGTCCCCTACGATCTCGACATTCCTGGATCAAACCAGAATCTCGCTACTCAATCGTCGCTGCCACTGTCGCTGCCACCGTCGCCGCCACTGTCGCCGCCACCGTCGCCGCCACCGTCGCCGCCACCTTCGCCTCCTCCACCCTCTCCGTCGCCTCCTCCACCCTCTCCACCACCACCGTCGCCGCCACCTTCGCCGCCGCCACCCTCCCCGTCGCCTCCTCCACCCTCTCCGCCACCCACTCCACCGCCGCCGTCGTACCCCACCCTGTCCGTCGACCAACCCACCGGTACACAGCGTCCCTCGTCCCTACCCACCACCAAGTCATCGTCCCGTATAGACCTCGACGCTTCGCAGAGTGCACCTGCTTCGTCCGGTATCACATGCTACGGCGAGATCGTGACGTACGAAGAGTATTTTTACGCGCCTTCCAATTCTTCGATAGCCGACCTCGCCACGTACACACACATGTTCACAGACTACATGAACTCGTCAAACGTGACGCTGATCAATATTACAGCGACGCCTGGGCTGACTCTGGAGTTCCTGGAGCATAAGAGAGAGTACTTTGGAGAGGGAACGCACCCGTCACCGCCGACGCCACCACCCCATGTGGGAAATCCGTACACAGAGCCGTCGTTGTTCGACGAGAACCATATGCGTTTGAATATGCCACTCGCGGTGGAAATACTGTCCTTTAGTCCCTCCGACCGGTACCACATTGCGGGAAAGATGCGCGGCGACCCTGTTGGTATGCCTTCCAATCACTTGGATCGTGCAAACTGTACGCACGATGACGCGGTGCTAGTGAAGATAGACGCGCGCGTTCTCATACGGTCAGAAGACGCGCGCACCGAATTTCTCATGCGAATGTACGGAACTACGATCGACGCGGCCTTCAAGCGCTTCGACGTGCGTGGATGCTTTACGGAGCGTACTCATAACATACGACGCGAGTGCGACGCTGCGCCATCTCCTCCTCCTAAGAGCGACTGGGTTCGCCCACCGTCACCACCGGCATTCGTCTACGAGACGATCACTCTCGCGACCGCCACTGGGTCTTCAGCGCTCTTTTGCCTGATCAGTGCAGTGTGCTGTATGGGCGTAGGCAGGCGCATTAGACGACCTGGAAATATCTCGCGCGCGGTACACACAAGCGAAACACGCGTAAGTGTCCCCCCACCACTCTTTCGGACCACGTCGCCGGCACCGGTGCCGGTGGTGAAGACGGCGAACACTGCATTCTATTTTAATGGGCGTGCCACTCGGTACAACCCTGTGGATAGGCGGTAGACCCATGAACAGTGTACGTGTCAACTATTTTGCCTTCTTAATAATACCTTTGGGTGCACCATTCGACTTGGTAAATTATAAACCGCTGTTAGGTTGCATAACCGCACCATGCGCCCGTAGTTTGTCGCAGCCGCAGTCGGTGAAGATCTGGCTGTTATGTATACCTAAGTCGCGTTGTTTTAGGAAGACGTGTCAACTATTTCGCCTTCGTCTAGTACTTGTATTTTGCAACTTGTGTTTTACAATAACGCGGTATACGGTGCTTTTGAGGCCACGCAGGGTCGAATACACATCGCTCGTAACTATAAACTAATCATGTCGAAATATGCTCCATCTAAACCTCCAGTTGACAAAAGTAGCACAAGGGGCGACCTGGTGCGCATATTTCACCATTTGGGGAACAGGGATGATCCACTATCGCCGATGGTGGATGAACTAATCGACCCAAACCCACTTGTGTCCAGCCGCTGGTCGGTTGGGACCTACCATTCCAATTCGTGGCTATGTGAATACCAGAACAATGCGCACATCATAGCATTGCAGCTACCGTGCGCTGGGGGGTGTCAGGTGGGAGTACTGAAGATGGGGACAAGCGGACACTGCACACTGTTCTTGCGCATAAAGCGTGGTCACGTGACGAAGTGGGCATCCCACAACGCCGTTAAGGAGGAATCGGTTATCGCTTTACGTCGAACGATGAATATCAATGAGGGGAGGAAGCTCCTCGACGAGTCTCATTCCTTCCGCCTTACAGACGGGGAAGTGCACCACCCGCACACACTCTCTATATTATTGTGCATGACGAAACTCTTCTGGATGAAAAGGGGAAAGCACATGTCCGTGCCCATCAATATGATATCCTTTACAGTCGTCGCCATACCGCCTCCACTGGTGGTGATCGAGAAGTGCTTGTGTCTCATCGGTTGGAAAGGCACGTTTCTCGAAGACAACAAGGCCGCTTCAGCAAAAGGAATTCGCGCAGTCAACGCAGATGTGTGGGGAAAGGGGTCTAAAACGATGATCAACGCCAATTGCACCGCACTATTCATTCAGGGGACACGTGAAATGCAGAAGAATATAGGCAGGACGTTGATTGCGGGAATTGTGCCCAAGCTCAATCAATGTGCGATGAAGAGCGACACGGTCATGAGAAATATGCTCAAAGGCAGGACGTGTGAGATTGGGGACAATACAGGCCTCGCGGTGCTTGTAGGGAATGCCGCAGATATCACACCCGACTCAGTGCATGTACCCGCACTTGTACTCCCTGCAGGGATGAAAGATATTGTGGCACAGTCCGATTTCGACAGCGACGATAGCGACGATAGCGACGATAGCGACGACGTGCCGTTGGCTGTGAAGAATGTGTTCCCTGTATCCAAGTCGCCGATCGCCAAGTCGCCGATCGCCAAGTCGCCGATCAAAGCGCATAGCAACCCAGTGAAGAGATCTAAGGTAAACGGGTCGGAAGACGAAGGGGACGACATTAACGATGTTGCAATTCAGGACGCGGACCTCAGCGACGTGGATTCGACGTCGGAAGAAGACGACGACGACGACGACGACGACGACGAGTCGGACGAAAACTGTGACGGCGACGACGACGGGGCTTCGCTGTGCTCAAGATCCAGTGAGGGGAAAGAAGCACAATCTAGGAAGCGTGGAAGAGGTCTCGAGTCTCCCGTCGCACTGGGAGCAGGACGTCAAGCGGCCCCACTACCCACTGGTAATTTGAACGCAGCGGAGAGCGACCCCCCCCTACTTCAACAAGCACTGCGTGCTATGGTGGCACCGTGCTGCGCGCACATGAAGGAGTGGGACAAGAATTCAAGCGAGCACTCAACCCAAGTAGATGAGCAGCGGAAGCGGTGCATCCGCGTGGACGTCGACCTATTAGAGAAGTCCACCAGCGTCCTGGACATCGTCTCGACCCTAACCGGCCTCGTTAGCTCCCTGGCAAACTCACACACCGACTCCTTCAAGGGTGAAACGGTTACGATGAACAGGAAGACACTTAACGAATTGAATACAAACCGCGACATCAACACGGCCGATATCGATAAAGCAATCCAGATCCTGGGGTCCGTGCGGGATCGTGTAGAATCACCACGCCTTCCACAGTCCAACCAAGATTTGCACTCTATTGACAAGTGATTGGATCTAGCTTTTGGCTGCGATGCACACGAACCCTAAATGTATATTGCAAGACTGGTGAATAGAGTGTATAGAAGGAGGGCGTGCGTATGTGTGTGGCTTTACGTGACGGAGCGTAAGTGGCAAAAAGTAAAAAATTGCAGTAGACGTGTAAAATATGTCGGACGAGGGTAGCTGCGCCACGCTCATCTTTTATCGCCTCAATCCAAAATGGTGGAAGGAGCCCGCGCTCAACCTGGCAAGCGCCGTAGCGCAGATGTCCAACCTCACGCACTGTGAGATCAGCCTGGGCGAGAGCTGCGGATCGGACGGCCAGACAATGAAACACGTGGCGCGTGTCTTTAATGACTCGGTGAGCAGCACCCTATAAGTATGGTAGTAGCACCCACGCCCACGCCCACGCACCCCCCCCTAAACACGAAGTGAGAGTGGTGCTTGAGCAGGTGGGCGTCGAGCTTGTGGAGCGCACCGGGCGAAACCCACAGAATGTGTTTATTCAGCTGGGGTGCAGCAAGGCGGCAGAGCAAAAGATGCTACACTACGTGCGCAATCAGTGTATCGGCAAACCTTTCAGCAACTACGCAATGGTACGCTCGCTTGTGTGGCCACGAGAGACGGACCACCAGAGCTTCTTTTGCGCAGGTGCGCTTACAGGCTATTAGAATAGCCCTTAGTGCCCCTAGTGCCCTTAGTGCTCTGAGAATGCCCATTCTTGCTTGCGCAGAGCTTGTCGCGAGCGTCCTCAAAGTGGGGGGACTTCTGGACGTAAACTGTAACCCCGGATCGGCGACGCCCGAGATGCTGCACCGTATATACGCGCCGCGCGCCGCGGTGTCGGCCAACCCGTGTCTCTTGCGCGAGATTAACAATTCCAGTAACACCTGTATAGGTAACCTGAGTCTGGCCGAGCGTCTGGCTGAGCGCGAGGAGCTCATACCACCTTATATGCGCTCGGGTACGCAAACAATCCCGCTCTCTGCGTCACTACCCGCGGCACCACAGCAGGCGCTCTTCCAGCCAGCGCGGCGGCGAGCCGGCAGCCCTCCGCGTGGGCACTTCCAGTCGGTGACTAAGGAATACGCACCATTTGGCACGAGTCGTAGCGGAGCGTGCTCCTCGCGCTGTGTCACCACTGGTGGCATACAGCTTACCATGGACTCGCTCAATTTTGGTACCACCACCAAGCACAGGCCGCGGTGACTAATCTTATGCTTTTAGGGTTTCCAGAGAATCAACTGGTAGTCGGTTAAGAGTCCGTGTGAAATCTTAATGGTTAAATACAGCGAGCCCGTGCGCACACACTACGACCACACTCTACACTCTACACTCGATCCGCAAATAGCTGCAAGCGTGCGTTGGCCTTGGCCATGGCCACACTGAACGTTTTCAGTCCCACCTGAGCGACGAGTATCTTGAGCTCCAAGTCGTGGTCTTTGTAGTTGGCGCTGAGCATAATGAACGAGAGGAGAATTAGGAACGAGAAGTACTGCGTGGCGCTTAGGCTTCCGGACATGAGCGCTGTCGCGAAGGGTGGCAGTATGCGGGCCTCGTCCACAGAGACCGTAGTCTTAAGATCGCCGGACCTCTTATTGAGTGGCTGTTGTTCCTCTGTGATGCTGAACTTATTGGAGAATGTATCATTGTAGCATAAGTGCACGACGGTGAATAGAAGGATCGCAAAGGTGTGAACGCATACGGCGACGAACGCTCCCAATTGCAGAACATGCTCATGCGTGCCCGGTGTATTATACACGAATGACAGAAGGTATAGGTCCAACCCGAAGACGGTTATCCACACACAGATACTGCATATGATCAGGCCAAACCAACCCTCATAGAAACCCGTGTCGTTTCCTTGGGGGTTTATGTTGGCGATTCTCTGCGCACGTAAATTATTGAGCTGCGCAGAGAGGAAGTACGGAACCCTAGCCATGCTATTCTAAGAGATTCTTAGTTTATACACGCAAGGCTGGGGTTATTGTTACGCGCGTGTGTGCTTATTTATTTGGATTTTTACCTCCGCCAGAAGGATTTATTGTGAACACTTACACTGGAACACTCTCAAACACGAGATAGGGTGAAGCTCTTAATCGATTAGGGAATACCGGTTAGGGCAGTGACG
Organism: uncultured Chloroflexota bacterium; assembly: GCA_913030785.1. Lineage (GTDB taxonomy): Bacteria > Chloroflexota > Dehalococcoidia > Lucifugimonadales > CAJWER01 > CAJWER01. Next base: position 22,005 of record CAJWER010000006.1, read on the forward strand.
CAATAGCAATGCTTCGTCTAGTTGGAACGCCCAGAGTACGCCATCTGTGCGTGCTGCGCCAGCTCAAGCGACACCATCGAGTCGCGCGCGGTCTTGAGCGAGACCGACTCGCCGCGGCGCCAGCGGGCGTCCTGTGAAGAGAAGAGTGGTCGGGGTGAACACAAGCCATGCATGTGGGATTTGGCCTAAGAGTGGTTCGGGTTGGAGTGGATATGTGGCGTACGCCCGGGATCGCGTCGGGGCCAAAGTGGCCCTGTCCAGGCACGAGTGACATGAACGACTTGGTAAAGGGGTCGTACTTGCGGTGGGGGCCGATGAAGCACGTGGCGTTGTTAGTGGAGCCCTGCGAGATGAAGTCCTGGTTCTCAGCAGCTTTCATGTCCTCGCCGTAGTGCACTTGCGAGAGCTGGAGCGCGGCGTTGTAGAGGGCGAACATGGCGTTGCCTCCAGGGAAGGAGGCGTGCAAGCCCGCGCCGTTGACCTCCCACGGCAGAAGACGCGTGGTCACCGAAAGGACAGTGTCGAGCTGCCCGCTGTTGAACTGGCCCTCGTAGCACGGGAAGGCGAGCATGGAGCTGTAGCGGTCGGTCTCATCGTTGCCGAACGAGAGGCGCGACTGGATGGAATTTTGCGCATTGTCCACACTGAACTTGCCATCATCGCCCTGCGCGAACCAGCGCGTGTTGCACCCGGCGACGTAGCCGGCGCATGCCACGTCGCGCATGACAAGCACGTTCTGCGGCTTGGTGACCACGGCCTTGAAGTGGCCAGTGTAGTGCCCCTCAATCGTCTTGACTTGGGTGTTGGCCGAGAGCTGCATATCGGCCGGACCGAAGAGCGTGGCGCCGGTGTCGCGACCAGACACGGTCATGATCACGTTGTGCATCGTGTGCTCAATGAATGGGCGAGCGACCACGATGCGGACATCCTTGTTGAGCACCTTATTGTTTGCGGTAACCTCAACTCCATCGTTGAACTGGATCCACGCCTCGCACTCCTCCTTCCATTTCTCGAGCGTCTTGGGCTCGATAGAAGTACCGACGGCCATCTGGGTCTTCATTGCACCCGCCATGTCTGTGAATGCGACATCTTCCAGGAGCGTCGCTTCGAAAGCCTTCTTCCACTGGATGCGCACGTGCTGGTCGCGTTCCTCGTCGTAGATCATCATGTCGCACGTGTGCCTCCCCGCTGCAACAATTTTTGACGTATCGATGTCCACCTGCGGCGGCGACATGACATAGAACTCGCCGATCTGCGAGTTGCGCGTGAGCATCTGCAGCGACTCGTTGTCGTCCGAGACCTCGAACTGCACAGGCAGAAGCGACAAACGTAAGCTTCCGTCGCGCAATGGAGCCATAATGCAAGGCCAAGCCAAAGGTGTGGGATACTACTAAGCGCACCGGCTCGCTCGTGAAGACGCCACAGCCACGGAAGGAGCGCGCCTCGTAGCCGCTCACACCGGCCTCGAAGCGGGCCTCCGCCGCGGGACCACCCTCCTTGTACCTGCAAAGAGCCATCCGAAACTAATGAACATATAGCACTGGTCTGTTAAAGTAAGTCTGAAACTGAGACTGAAGCTGGCCAACTGTCCCTGTCGATTTACAAGTAGCAAGTTCAAGTATTCAAAATATATTGCAGCGCACGTTAGCTTGGCTTCCGGCGCAAGGGCCATGTACAGAAGCATCTGCGGCGGCAAGACCAGCATATTCGGGGTGACGCCGTAGCGACTCATCCGGAACTTGCACTCCTCCACAGCCTTGTCGAAACCTGGTGTGTGAAAACGTGGCAATGGTAAGTAATGGCTACTAAACAACAGTGTGTGGAAAGGGTTGGAAAATGGGCGGGCAGCGTACCGAGCTGCTCCTTCTGCGAAGCGGAAGAAAGACACCAAGGCAAGGCACAACACGCGCGTGAGACAGGAAGGCAGTGGGGTTGGGGTTGGGAGTGGGAGTGGGGTTGGGTGGGTGCGAGATGCGCTTCCAAATGCCTGCGCGATGCCGTAGAGCATGATCTCTGCGTGTGATAAAGGAGGCAGGATGAGCATTGCACAGCAAGGCAAGTGACCCTAGTGTGCAGGAGGGGTGGTCTCTCGTCGTGGGGCTCAGAATTGCCCTATCATTGCAACGGCTGCTGGGTTTGCAGCAATCACTCGGGTGTTTTCATCATAGCCAACTCGGGTAGTCGATCACGGAGCGTGCATCCGGAGCGGTGTTGCCCATCCTGGGTAGATGTCCGGCAGCATGTCCTCGGTGATCCCGTCTGGCCAGCAATCGCGGTTGACTTTGGCTGCCATGTCTTTGGTGGGAAGCTTTCCACGTTTGCACGCGTTCTCCCTGACAGTCAATGGTTGAATGTTGCTGTAGTGCATTAACTTTGGCTGTGCAGACGAGATCATATTCTTGAACGCAAGAAACGGAAATATGTGGTCGGTCTCGTAGTTGTCCTTGTCGCGACCGTCTAACTGTCCATCCATCCGCTCTACAAGCTCTTTATAGCTACAGCAAAGAAGCCGGGCTGTGCTATCCGATTTGCTGACCCCATTTCTTTTGATAAACCTCACAAGTGCAGATCTGCACCTCTGTGTCAGCTGGGCCACTGGGTCCGTTTTCCTCCTCGTCCGTTCTTTCATATTTCGTTCTTTGCGATGTCCTTCTCTGTACGTTTTCATGCTTTTTAGGCGAGCTTCCCGATTTCGTTCGTGGTTCTTTGCCATCATTATTTTTGTCTGTTCTTTCGTCACATCATACCGAGTTTTGCGCTGTTCCTTTGCACGTTGCTTATTTGCGTGGTAATGCTTGTTGCTATTGGCTCTGCTTTTGGCTTTCGTTTTGACCTTCGCAACTGCGCGTTGAACTAGCAAGTTCACACAAATGAACCCAGTTGGATTATTTGTTTTTTTCTTTGCCATGAATCTTCAAATTGAATCGCGACGAGAGACCGAGTGTGCGGGGCGAGTATCTTCTACTAATCCCTAAACACAAGTTGCAAATATGCGCACCGTTGTTCATCGCAGTCTTGATGTTGCGCTTGGGGCGGAGGTTCTTGGAGCGGTCGTACGAGAAGTCGTAGTTGGCCGTGCTCAGGTACGCATAAAGTGTATCGAAGTTGCAGGTCTCCTGGACGCAGTACCGGATCGAAGTGAGCTGATCTGTGCACGGCAAGTGTGAGGGAGCGGTGAGTGGCGCTGGTGCTGGAGAAAGTGTGTGTGTGAAAGCGTGGTGTTTGAGTGAGATGTTTGCGCACCGGCAAAGTGCTGACGACCGGCATCGGTGGCGTAGAAGTCGCTCTCGATGATGAGGGCGAGGCCACTGCGCAATAAGAAGGGTGGATTGTGAGCGTATGGCTTTTGCATGTGATGAGGTGGCGGGGTTTGAGTGCAAACGCGTACCGGCGCACGACGCGGTCGCGGTGCTTGCGTCGGAGCGAAGTTTGCATACGAGACACACTGCAAGAAGAAGAAGAAGAATGGACAAGTAAACATGGCACGGGGTCAAAGATGTGTACGCAAAATGTGTGTGGTGGGACTGTGTGATACAACATGACTTTCATGGATGATAGGCGTACCCCTCGTAAGGAACCCGCTGCATGAGGCGGACGTCGAACTTGACCTCGTCCCACTCAACGACCGTGCCCTCGATCTGGAAGAAGGGAAGTCCCACCTGACATTGAAAGGGTAATAGTTAGCAAAGGAGTTGTACTACGATTATAAAGCTTGAAATGGTTTTAACGCACCGTCGTTTGCCAGTTTTGGGGCGACTTTAGGATGAGGTTGTTGAGGGTGTCGCGGATCTTGGTGTTCTGGCCCGCATACGCATCTGTGCACGGCAGGGAGAACAATTATGCGTATGGTTTTGTGGAAGCACACGGTTGAATGTGGTGTTGGAGCAGTGTTCCGTCTCACCCGGAAAGTGGTCTGCGCACGGCAAGGATGACAACGATGAGTCCAAGAACACTAGTGTGAGTCTAAAGTGCAATGTTACGATTTGAGGGGTCTATGCGCACAGGTCATGGCGTGATGCTCGGAGTAGTCCTTGAGCTTCTCGGGTGCCACGGGGGCGCCGAAGAAGTACTGAAGGTTTTGGAGGACATCTTCTTTGGACGGCGCGAACGTGCGCGGCTGGGGGTGCGTATTGAACTCAGTCATCGTGACGCGGCTTCTACTTTTTCTTTTGTGGGTGTGTGTTCCTTTTAAAGACTAGCGGGACACTCGAGTCTTTCTTACCAACTTCCGTTGCATTTTTTGCTTATGTTTTCTACGTGGAATGTACACAATTTCGTTTGTGCGCCATGGCTTTTGCGCGCAAACACACCACACACACCACACACACCGCATACAACACTAGAGTATTTTGAGCACGCTCGACTGGTAAGCTTGTCACGGAGGGTTCAGACGCGGATTTCGTACTCTGGAGAAGCGCCCGCGCTCGCGCTCGCGCTCGCGCTCGCACTCGCGCTCGTGTCCACACTCTGCGCTGCACTGGTGGAAGCCGCACGTTCGGCACCTCCGTCGGTGGTGTCGTACCCATATGCCCCGTCACTGTACTCTGCGCCTTCGCACACACCGTTGCGTGGCCTAATCTCCGTGAGCTGCATCGTGCTTCCTATGCTTGCGCGCGGCAGGCGCCAACCCCCAGTTGTGACGGGTGGGTAGATCTTGTCCTCAAACTCGCGCAGTCGGCGATAGGTGCTGCGGAAGTCGTTGATCGCTCCCCAGTTCTCGGATATGACGCTCAAGCTCGAGAAGACTTTCTCAAAGCTGTTGCTCATTTTGACGAGAGTGCCGAGGGTGATGCGCTTCGCCGGGTCTGAGGCGAAGATGAGCGGCGCCGCCAGCGCGTACGGAGCAATGACCATTATCTGGTCGAAGAGCGAGAGCCAGAAGTTGAGCACCCCAAAGTGCTTAAAGAGCAAGAAGTAGTTGGTTTGCAAGCTCTCGAGGGTATTGCGGAAGTAGGTCTGCGGCAGGAATGCCGCGTGGCGCTCGTCGCTTGAATTGCGCGTGCCGACGATAACGGCGGGTGTCGTTTCCAGTAGCACCAGGTCCTTGCGCAGCAGCGCCTCCACCTTCTGATTGGACACCTCGAGGTCGACGAGCTTCTGACCCAGGATAGCCGCGCCTGAGAGTCCGCAGAGGGATGCCATGAATGCGAAGATCCACAGCCACCCCGTTGTGATCCCACCCAAGTCCACGGGCGAAGACACCTCCGTCCCCAACTGTAGCAGTATGGGCGAGAAGACGCACAGTGTGAATACGGCGTCCAGTAGCGCGATTATGCACCCCTCCACTCCTCCGGCGAAGCGCTGCGTGTCCTCGTGCAGCCTCTGTGACGCGCCCTCGACAGGCTCACACTGCGTATCCCACGACACAAGGTAGGCGCGCATGAGCGCCGCTCGCCACATGAATGCCCACGACGCGCGCACCCATTTGCACGCCGGCGTCGCACTCACCAGTGGTGCGACGATCATCGCAAAGGACCACAGCTCTGCGTATACTTGCTCGCGGTACTCTTGGTACGAAACACCCACCTCGCCGCTCACTTCTCCACTCGATTGCTCGACCTCGCCACCCTTTTGTAGAAGGTCGTAGAACCGCGCGTAGAAGTCGTTGAGCTGTGCCTTGACTACAGCCAGGAAGAAGGCGTAGCCCACGACCACCACGAAGCCGCACCAGGCCACGCCGGTAGTGTACCAATCACTCCAGAAAAACTCGCGCAGCATAAGTATTTGCGATTAATGCTCCAATTACCGTACACTCGCACACTCGCACACTCCATAGCAGCATAGTATCACCCTAGCGTACAAACAACCTGTATTCATCGACCGCGTCGCATATTATCTGCGGTCGTTTGTGGCGCTGTGCAAACTCCAGCGATCGGTTCATTTGGGAGGCCATATTGGCGGAGACGTTCCTTTCTCCCACTACGATGCACGGAGTGACGCCGCTCGGCTTGTGGATGCGCTTTGTGACTACGTCGGAGCGGCAAAGCATCCTGAGGTCCTTAACCAGCGAAATCGGTTTGACATCGCCCTTGCACTCAGCACTGACGCGCGAAACCGTGGCTCTGCTCCCCACTTTGGAGATTCCACGCCCGCCTCTGCTCCTCTGTCAGCGGCAAGACCGGATGTGCAGCCTCCATGGCGTCCTGTAAATCAGCGGCATGATCCTCTGAAAGAGAAACGAAAGGATTCAACCCATTCAGCGGAGATAAAGCAGTCTCGCCACCTCCTTGAGGCAGGCTAATAAAGCCGCAACGGTAAAGTTCAATGAGCGCCTGCCGACCTTCATGCAACGAACGGCAGACATCTCCCCTGAGCAGGCGTTTGCCGAGCGTATCGGCCTTACTTCGGGGCGGCGTCTGCTCTAGGCGCGCTCTCTTGCGCCATGTGGCTTCCATGTTCTCGAGCAGTGCCAGCGCCGTCGGGTTCAGCAGCTGCCGATTACGGTTCATCAACGGATTCCTTTGCCCGGGTCACATGAATCCCGAACAGGCTCGCCTCGCCTTCGCCGCGCCCCGTTTCCTCGGGTGAGACCTGCCGACCTTCCCGCACGATGACGTGACCGCCCTGCCCCTGTTGCCCACCGATCACGCTGCCGACCAGGTAGGTGGGGAAGATGCTGGGGTCATTCTCGTAGTTGGGGTTGTGGATCAGCCCGATCATCTGGAAGCGTCCGCGGGTATTGCGCAGCGACTCCAGCGAGTCCTGGATCAGGCGCCGATGCGAGAGCTTGGAGAACAGGCCGTCGAGCAGGATGACGCTCTCGCGGCTGGCGCGGGCACGACGCTTGTGGCTACCCGGCAGTTCGCGCAATTCCCGTTCGATGGCGAACTCGGAGAGCTTCACCAACCACATCAGCGAAACGGCCTCGCGCTGGCCTTCCGACATATCCTCGTTGAGCGAGAACAGCCGGCCGTGTGGACGAATGGCGTCGTGCTTGATGCGAATGGTGACGTCGCGGAACAGGCCGCGATAGATGCGCCGGCGAATCTGGCGGGTCAGATCGTCGTCGCGACCCCCCCTGGCCTGCGTCCCGTCACCCGCCTGCTCGAGCCGGCGACGCTGCACAGCGAGATGGGCGTCGATGTCGGCCAGCAGTTGATGGATCAGCTCACGCACCGACTCGTCGGCGATCAGATCCGCCTTGACCTCGAAGTAGGCACCGCCATCGGCGGAGCGGCGGGCTACCCGACGCAGAATTTCCAGGTTGCCGGCGGCGTCGATGATGATCGAGCTGAGACGCTCGACCAGCGTATCCTCGATCTGCTCGCGGGAGGCATGCAGCCGCGTCACCCGGCTGCGATGCTCGTTGAGCTGGCCTTCGAGCTGGCGATGGAGGCCGCGCAGCGACTCCAGCGCTTCCGGCGTGACGCCTTCCAGCGTCCCCAGCCGGGCGCGCTCGGACTCGTTGAACAACCGGCTGGCACTGGCCGCTTCCAGCGACGACGCCAGCGCCTTCTCTCTGGCCGCCACGTCCCGCGCCTGGCGTTCGCGGT
>CAJWER010000007.1 GCA_913030785.1 uncultured Chloroflexota bacterium
TTTATTAAATAAGAATAAAAAAATTATAAAAAAAATTGAAAATATTGAAAAAATTGAAGATATTTCTTATAAACAAAATTATACAAAAAAAAAAATTACAAATAATAAATTTAAAAAAAATTTTATGCAATCGAGAAAATTCAAAAAAAAATACACTTATGATTCAAAAATAGTAAAAAAGTGCTGGATACCTTGTCTCAATGTCTATTAACCCTGTAAGTCTGACTGATACAATAAGTCGCTAAATTGAGCTTGAAGAGCACATTGCTCGAGTTACCAACATGCTGCAAGAGTATTTACCCGTACTGATCTTTCTGGGGGTGGCCGCCGGGATAGGCGCGCTGCTCTTGACGCTAGGCTTTCTGATCGGTAGCGGCAAGAAATACGATGAAAAGTTGTCGCCCTACGAGTGTGGCTTCGAGCCATTTGAAGATTCGCGCATCAAATTCGATGTGCGTTATTACCTCGTCGCTATTCTCTTCATCATTTTCGATCTTGAAATTGCGTTTCTGTTTCCCTGGGCCGTCATCTATCTAACCGAGATACCGGCGGTTTTCTACGAAATGCTGATCTTCATCGCGATCCTGTTCTTCGGCGTGGTATATAGCTGGAGGAAAGGAGTCCTGCAGCGGAGATAGAGCTGGGCCAGGGATACGGATCACACAAGGGCAACGAGCCCGGTGACAGCATATTCCAGAAGGTTCTTCCAAATGCAGTGACAGCCACGTCCACCGACATGTTTGCCGCAGCCAGGAGCAGTTCGCTGTGGATGCTGAGCTTTGGTCTGGACTGAATCTTCGGTCCTTTGATACACTTGCTGCCTACATCGCCGGGGCCTGAACAGCTCCTCCGTCAGTCCTCCTCAATCCTGTATCCCGAAGGCCGATGCCGTACGTAAAACGGAAGAATGTCCGAGGGAGATCGAATGACAACAGAAGAACAAGAGCAGCGAAAGCCCGAGCGAGCCATGGTCGTGGTCGCCCACGCCGACGATGCCGAATTTGGGTGTTCCGGCACGGTTGCCAAGTGGTGTGCCGAGGGCCTCGAAGTGGTGTACGTCCTGTGCACCGACGGTAGCAAGGGAACATCCAACCGCACGATATCCTCCGAAGAGCTGGCGAAGACGCGGGCCGAGGAGCAGATCGCTGCTGGCAAGGTTCTTGGGCTCAAGGACGTCGCTCTACTTGGGTACCCCGACGCGTACCTGGAGCCCACGCTGGACCTCCGACGGGATATCGCAAGAGAGATCCGACGTCACCGTCCCGACATCATCATTACAACGTACCCGATGCGCAATCTCGACGGTGCTGGTTGGGGTGTCGGACACCCCGATCACATCGCCGCCGGTGAAGCGACCATCGCAGCCATCTTCCCTACGGCCCGCGATCACCTCACATTCCCGGAGCTCCTTGAAGAGGGATTCGATACCCACAAGGTCTCCGAAGCCTGGATCATGGGCCACCCGGACCCCGACCACTGGGTCGATGTCACCGATCATATGGACACCTCGCTCAATGCGCTGATGGAACACGCATCTCAGTTGGGCGATAGGCCTGCGGACGAGATAGCTGAGATGATGAGGACCGGAAGGCGGAACCGTGCTCTGGGCAAGGGCATCGAGTACGCCGAGTCCTTTCGCCGAATCGTCTACGATCGTTGGCGTCCAGCGCCGTCAGCCACCAAGCCATAGGGTGCTGCGCACGCTGAGTGGTGTGGGGCTGTATATTGCCTGACTGAGGTGGTGTCCGACAGGTTCACTATGAGTAAGAATCGCAACGTAGATGTTCCGATTTTTGAGGGGTCTGCAGAGGGGCACAGCCCCTATGTAGGGAGTGTGAGGGTATCCCTCACAACATAATCTCTCTCCTTTTCTCTTGAGGAAAGAGATCCAGTCAACAGGAGGACATAAGTGGACCGCAACGAGGCCAAGCAGCTAATCCAGGGACCGATCGCAGTCGTGCCGACCCCCTTCGACAATAACCTCGACGTCGACTACGGTCTCATGGCCGAGTTGACCCAGTGGTGGGTTGAGAGCGGGCTCGTTACCGGCAAGGGTGTCATCAAGGTCGCGTCCCAGGCGGGTGAGGGAGAGAAGCTTCGCGAGAGCGAGTGGATCCGCCTGCTCGAGACCGTTGTGAAGGCCAGCGGCGGAAAGGCGACGGTGATGGGCGCCATCCATCATCGAGATACGGTCAGAGCCATCGAGGACGCAAAGAATGCTCAGGACGTCGGCGTAGTTGGACTGCAGATATCGCCACCGATATTCAACAGTCCGACCCAGGAAGACAACCTGCGCTTCTACGAGGCCGTATCCGACGCCATCGACATCGGAGTCATGATCTACAACACACCCTGGTGGCCCTACGGCGGCATGACCCCGGAGACCTTCCGCAGGATGGTCGATTTCGAGCATATCGCCGCCATCAAGTGGAGCCCGTTTGAGGGATATGTATACGAAGATCTCTTTGACCTGGTGGACACGTTTAACATAATCGACAACTCCGTCCAGCCCGTCCTCAATCACAAGCTGGGTGGTCGTGGCTACGTCCAGACGGTACCCGAATACCCACCATTCGATCTGCGGGTGTGGGAGCTGATGGAGGAGGGACACTACGATGAGGCGAGTATCCTCTACGAATCAGTTGTACCACCGATCAGGGAGTTCGATCGGAAAACGTTGATGGCCTCAGGCCATCGTGGTGGTAGTAAAGAGATCATGGCCCTGATGGGGCGTCCCATCGGGATGCACCGTCCGCCCTCCGAGCCCCTCGACGCAGGCGAGAGAGAAGAGTTGAGAAATCTCATCGAGAGCTTCGGTTGGCCCCTGGCCGGAAAAGCTGAGGCGGCAGGCAGCGTAGCGTAGCCATGTTCCCATGACCAGCCCGCTGGCTGGAGAGGTGATGCTAAGTGTCCGATGATGCCAGGTTCCGCCATCCCGAAACGCCGTTCCCGGTAGGGGTCGAGTACTACCGGGGGCCGACTCCAAGGCAGGACGTGTGGGACGGGGACTTCGCAAGGATACGGGCCGCTGGCTTTAATATAGTCCGCAGCTTTTCCATGTGGAACCATATGGAGCCGCGGCAGGGTAAGTACGAGCTTGAGGACTTCGACCTCATGTTCGACCTGGCCGAGAAGCATGGGCTGTCGGTCTGGATGGACCTCGCCCTTGCTACCCACGGTGCCTGTCCGGAATGGTTGACGCGCCAGCACCCTGATATCAACGTGGTTAACCACAGGGGCGAGAGGCTCCTAGGCGATGCCTCCGCCGCGACACCTCAGGGCAGCCAGGTCCACTGCTACGACCACCCGGCGTGGCGACGGTACGGCGGCGACCTGCTTCGCCACGTCGTCGAGCGCTACAAGGACCGGCCCAGCCTCCTCATCTGGGGAATCTGGGACGGTGTAGCGCCGCCCAGCGCGGACGGATCCCTGTGTTATTGCGACAACACGCGAGCCCGCTACAAAGACTGGCTGCGGGGCCGATTCAACCTGGATACGTTGAACGAACACGCTTTGCGGCGCTACCGCACTTGGGATGACGTAGAGCCGCCGCGGTCCAACCACAACGTCGTCGAGTCGCTCCTGTTTAAGCGCTTCCACTACGAAAATCTAGCCGACCACCTGCAGTGGATGGTGGGCGAGGCCCGGAGCATCGACCCGAACCACGAGATGCGAGCCCACGCGGCCTGGAACCCTCGCCCCTGGGACGAGACGTGCGCCCCCCATGTCGATAGCTGGGGTATGTCCATGCCGTCCAACGAATTGCTCACGTCAGACTACCCTTACCGCATAGCCGACCGCGCCTTCGCCTTCGACTGGTCGCGAAGCGTGGGGAGTAACGGTCGATGGTGGAATGAGGAGATCTACGCCGGCATGCATCGTGGTGGTGTCACGTGGAAGAAGCAATCCGATCCTCGGGAACTGACCACCCTGTTGTGGATGACACTTGTCGGCGGCGCGGCTGGGACCATGTTCTGGCAATACCGGCCCGAGTACCTGAGCTTCGAGTCCCCCGGGTACAACCTGATGGCGCTGGATGGCGAGCCGACCCCCCGCTTCGAGGCCGTTACCAGGGCCGTCGCGCAGATAGAGGCCATGAGCGACCATCTGCCTCTCGAGTGCCCGAAAGCCGAGGTCGCGGTCGTATATCACCCTGAGTCCCAGGAGCTATTCGGTCTGGATGGCGAGAACGATCGCTATCTGGCCGATGTGCGTGGCGCCTACCGCACCCTCTGGACCCACGGCATCCCCGCCGATGTCGTAACGCCTAACATGGACTGGTCCGGCTACCGGCTCATCCTGCTGCCAAATCTGGCCCTCATGACCGAGGAGGCTCGCTCTCGCATAGAGAAGACACTCGCTGACCAGCCCGAAACACGCATCGTCGCCGAGGGTAGCTTTGGCATGTATCAGATGAATGGAGCGTCCAGCTATAGCCCACCGGAGGGCTTCGCCGACATCCTCGGCGGAAGGGTCGCGGACCTTTCGCGAGTATCCGACCTCGATATTGCCCGTGGCCGCAACGTACTCCAAACGAGCTACGGCTCTGTCGTTCTAGAAACGGAGTGCGGCTATGCGGTTCTTGAGCCCAAAGGTGACAGTGAGGTCGTTGCGACCCTGGACGGCCAGACCGTCGGTGTGCGTACCGCAGACGGCCGCTTCACATGGCTCGGACTCACACTCTCCGCGGGGTTCGGCGATGTCGCCTCGCCACTCCTGACCCTCGGTCTCGCCGCCGATGCCGGAATATCAGCGCCGGTAGCTGTCGAAGGCGACCGAGTCGTGCCGGTAGTACGAGACTCACGAAAAGGCGGCCGAATCATCTTCGCCTTCAACATCGAGTCCACAGAAGCCCACACAACCCTCAAGCCCCAATGGTCCGTTGCCTCCGCCACCGACCTCCTCACCGGAGCCCCAGTCCCGCTCGCCGACGGCGCTATTAACCTCACAATCCCACCCTGGGAGCTAGCTGTCATTCACTGCACGTAGATCCGCAGCCGCTCCATGGTTCGAAGTGGGGAGCATGGCTGAGCCGCGTTCCCTGCATACCGCAACCCTCTTGATGGATGGCAGAGTACTGGTGGTCTGGGGTGAGGCTTTTTCGTATGAGACTCTCGCCACCTCCGAAATGTACGTGTCTGCGGAAATCTATGATCCGGCCGCGGATTAATGGAATTGAACCGACTACGCAAGCTTCACTCGCACAGCCCCTCAGCCTCCCCACCCAACCCTACAAGCCGCACCTTATCCCCCACCTGGACGCCGCTTTCCGACGCCACGCCGCCACCAATCTCGAAGACGTGAGACGCTGACGGTACATCGTAGCGTGGGAGCTCCGAATCCGCCGTGCCCTTAGTCGGCGCTGGCGCGTCTGCAGTCACGTCGACGACCATACACTCCTCGGATATCCACACCAGGTCTAGCGAAATCAGCATCCCATTCATCCAGATCGTCGGAGCAGATCCGAACCTCGACGTAAACAGCATTCCGTGACGAGGCTCCAGGCTCTCCCTCCCCGACAACCCCAGCTGCCGCTCGACCGCCGTCTCAGCAATCTCCACAGAGAACACAACGTCGCCGATAACGACAGACGGCCCGGGCGTCGTAGTGGGCATAGGAACGGCCGTTGGGATTGAAGTGGCTGTGGGAGCAGCCGGAAGAGGCATCGCCGTCGGAGCTCGTGTGGGCACTACGGCTGCACTCGCAGTGGGAACGGCGACAGGAGACGTGGCTGGGGCAGGGGTGCTCGTTGCACTCGACGCAACCTGTCCACCACCGCACGCGACGGCCGCCACACCGATCAGCACCACCATCACATATGTGAGTCCGTACCTCAGCTCAGCCTCACGTAAGCTCGACCGCTGTCGCTCCGCTGCCGCCCTGGTCCGGCGTCTCCTGCCTGAATGACTTAGCCAGCGGATGGTGCTCCAGATGCTCCCTCACCGCCTGTCTCAGCACACCCGTGCCCTTGCCATGAATGATCCGCACCTCGCTGAGGCCGTCCCGAAGCGCCCGGTCCAGGAACTTCTCGACCTCAATCAGGGCCTCCTCGGCCCGCATGCCCCTTAGATCCAATTCAAAGCTCGTAACTGCAGGCCCCAGGTCATAGCCTATTGAAACAACCTCTGGTTCAGGCTCCTCCGGTGCCTGGGCATGAGATAGTCGTGCCACATCCACCCTCAGCCGCACAGAACCGATCGCCACCTCCGCTTCGCCCCCATTTTCTGGGAGCGCCTGCACCGTGCCCTGCACGCTGAGCCCCCGTACATGTACCAAGTCCCCGACAGACAGTTCGATCGGTGGCTCTGCAGGAAGAGAGGAAAGCTCCTCCCGCTCAAGCTCCTTCAGCCCCCTCTCGGCGTCCTCAAGCTCCGTGGCAGCCGCCTCCACCGCCTCAGGCTCATTCGTAAAAGGCTCCTCCGATGATGGAGCTGGAAACGACGGAAGGATAGGAGTCACAGGCGCACTCCACGACAGCGCCGCCTCAGCACGCCGGAGCCGCCTTCGTGTCTCATCGAAGCGCGTCACCAACTCGCCGCGCATACTTTGAAGTATCTCCTCGCGCCGCTCCGCCAGTTCCCTGCGCTGCGCTTCAATCTCCCTCTCGGCCTCCTCCGCCCTTACCTGCGCGCGGTCCGCCGCCTCCAGCTTCTCCTTGATCTGCTGCCTCTCACCCTGCAACTCGCTCAGCCAGTCCTCGAATCGCAGGTGCTGTGGCTCCAGAAGGTCTCGGGCCCGGTCCATGATCCCCCCGGTCAGACCCATCTGCTCCGCCACAGACATCGCGTAGCTCCTGCCGGGCACACCGGGAGTCAGGTGGTATGTAGGCCGAAGCGTCTTCGAATCCAATTCGACGCTCGCGTTTGCCATCCCATCGGTCACCTCCGCAAACGCCGCAACGTTCTTATGGTGGGTCGTGGCCACCGTAATTACGCCGGACGCAGCCAGATGCTCCAGGATCGCTTTGGCAAGCGCCGACCCCTCCTCGGGATCCGTGCTGGTTCCAAGCTCGTCCAGCAGCACCAGAGACCTCGGAGTCGCACTCGAGAGGATTCTGATCACGTTGCGCATATGCGACCCGAACGTCGACACTGACTCCTCTATGCTCTGCAGATCCCCGATGTCCGCGTATACACCGTCGAATATCGGCAGGACACTGCCCACCTCCGCAGGTATCTGGAGTCCCGACTGGTGCATCAGCGCCAGAAGGCCGAGGGCCTTCATCGCAGCCGTTTTTCCTCCGGTGTTTGGCCCCGTGATCACGAGGACTGTCCAATCCGGCCCGATGCTAACGTTTACCGGCACTGCGTCCTGGCCGAGCAGTGGGTGCCTCGCCCCCATCAGACGTACCGCGGTCGCCGGCCCCGACTGTGCGTCCACGGGGGAAGATGCAGGTACTGATCCTCCAGAGGCGTAGCTGTACCTGGCCCTTGCCAGCACAAAATCCAGATGAGCCACAAGCTCAATGCCTAGTGCAATCTCCTCCGACACAGACCCTATGATTCCCGACATCTCACGCAACACCCGCGCCGTTTCACGCTCCTCTTCCAGCGTCAGCTCTCTCCACGAGTTGCCCAGGTCGACCGTCGCAAATGGTTCGATGAATAGAGTGGCCCCTGTGTTCGAGGCGCCATGTACCACCCCGGGCACACGGTGCCGCCGCTCCGCCTTGACCTGCACCACCAGACGCTCGGAGCGCATCGAGATGACCTCGTCCTGAAGGGCATCCTGCCCGGACGCAGACCCGATCACGCCCTCTAACGCCGAGGCCACGTCCTCGTACGCCCGCCTTACCTGCCTCCGCAGGATGCCGAGACTCGGCGTAGCGCTATCCGGCACCTCACCCCGATCGTCAATCGATGATCGAATGCGCCGCTCCACGTCGGCAAGCTCGGGGATTCCCTCGGCAATCCCCGACAGCGTCGGCGCGACACTACGCACCGATCCAAACGACGAGTTCGCGCGTCTCAACACCTCCAGCAGCCTGCCTACGGCCAGTAACTCCTTGCCGGAGAGTACCCCCTCCAGCGCAGCGCGGGCCACCGCCTGCGAAGCGTCTTCCGATGCCAACAGGTCAACATCCCCCAGCTCCTCCAGGACACGCAACCCCTCGGATGTCTCAGTCTGCAGCTCGCCGACTTCAGCCTCGTTATTGGAAGGGCTCATCGCCAGCGCCAGATTCCGCGCCGGCGGAAACACAGTGCGCCTGGCCACCGACCCGCGAACGGTGGGGTAGCCAAGCAATTCCAGCGCTGCCTCCCTTAGCTGCGCTGGGGAATATTCGGCAGACTCGCCTCCAGGTTCTTTCATGTCCTAATCCTACTTCCACGGCCGGATTGAATGTCCGGCAGCGGGGAGTTCCGTTTCCCCCGTTCGACTTCCTCTATTCCAGTAAGAGGATTGAGGTGACGGTTATTCTGTCGTGATATCATACAACGGTGCTCATGAACCTCTGTTCAGGGCTCCCAAAAAGACCTTTGCACGATGGATACCCCGCAGATGATCGATCGCATCACTGTCAAGGCGCCTGCCACCTCCGCCAACCTCGGTCCCGGATTCGACTGCCTTGCGATGGCGCTCGATATCTGGGACACCGTGGAGGTTGTCAGAGGGCCCGATCGCATCACCGTGCGTGGTGAAGGCCAGGGCCAGCTCCCGGCCGACCGGACCAACCTCGTCTACTCCGCCTTCAGGTTGCCGTTTGTCGAGCGAGGCGAACCCGTGCCTTCCGTCAGCATGACCTGCGACAACGCAATCCCCCTCGAACGAGGCCTTGGCAGTAGTAGCGCCGCAATAGCCGCCGGATTGTTGGCTGGCAGCGCGATGTGCTCCGAGCCCCTGACCGCCGATGAGATACTGGAGCTTGCGGTGCGTACCGAAGGTCATCCCGATAACGTGGCAGCCGCCCTTCGAGGCGGGTTTCAGATCGTCGTTGAAGAGGATGGCCAGACGATCACCGCTGCCATCCCAGTGCCAGCCGATTGGACTTGCGTCGTATTCGTTCCTGGCGTACCCATGCCAACTGAGGAGGCCCGATCCCTGCTTGCCGAGGACGTCACAAGGAAAGATGCCGTCCACAACCTGGGTAGGGTAGCCCTGCTCGTCAGGGCCTTTTCTACTGGCGACCCCAGCCACCTCGCCGTCGCAACGCAGGACAGACTCCATCAGCCGGCCCGCCAGAATATATTCCACGCTATGAAACCCATATTGAGAGCTGCCCTCGCTGCCGGTGCGCACGGGGCCTTCCTCTCAGGAGCCGGTTCCAGCATATTGGCTATCACCTCCGGCAGAGAAATGACCGTCGGCTACGAGATGGCAGAGGCGGCATCCAAGTCCGGCGTCGAAGGGGAGTTCAGGGTCACAAAACCTACCGACAAGGGCGCTCATATCTCATCCAATACCCAATCGCCACAGGTACAGTAGATGGCCCTGATCGTCCAGAAATATGGCGGATCTTCGGTCGCCGACGCAGGCGCCATACGTAACGTGGCGAGGCGGATTGCCGATTCACGCGCTGCAGGCAACCGCACCGTCGCTGTCGTCTCCGCGATGAGCGACACCACGGACGAGCTAATCGCTCTCGCCGGGCAGATCTCCGACAGCCCGGACCCACGAGAGATGGACGTGCTGCTGTCGACCGGCGAGCTCGTAAGTTGCACCCTGCTTGCGATGGCCATTAGGTCCATGGGAACAGACGCCATAAGTCTCAGCGGCGCACAGGCCGGCATCAGGACCGATACCGGTCATGGCAAGGCCAGAATAGCCATGGTCGACACCTCCCGCATAAGTGAGGAGTTGGACCAAGGCAAGGTGGTCATCGTCGCCGGGTTTCAGGGCGTCAGCGACGACATGAATGTGACCACCCTCGGGCGTGGTGCTTCGGACCTGTCCGCAGTCGCAATCGCAGCCGCCCTCGGTGCGGACCGCTGCGAGGTGTACTCTGATGTCGAGGGCATCTTCACCGCTGACCCTCGACTCGTCCCCGACGCTCGAAGGCTCGACGAGGTCGGCTTCGAGGAGATGCTCGAAATGGCAAGTTACGGCGCAAAAATGGCGCCTCGTTCGATAGAAATGGCGATGGTCTATGACGTGCCCATCCTGGTGGCCTCCAGCCTCAGGGAAGGCCCCGGCACACTCATTCACAAAGGAGAGGGCATGAAGTTCCCCGTAGGTGAGATCCGAAATCACGTGCGAAGCATCGCCGCCGACTCCAACGTCGCAAAAATCACCATTCCAGGTGTACCCGAACGCACCGGTTCTCAGGCGAGCGTGTTCGAACCGCTAACCGAAGCGGGCATCAGCGTCGACGTCATCGTGCAAAACGTGGCAGTGGATGGATCAGCCGACATCTCTTTCACCGTTGAACGCACCGATTTCTCGCGAGCCATTCAGGTGGCGGAACAGATAGCACGAGACCTGGGCGCGGGCGTCCCAATAGGAGCCGATGGGCTGGCAAAGGTCAGCATAGTAGGCACTGGTATGCAAAACGCTCCCGGCTACGCGTCCAGGATGTTCCGGGCCCTCGCCGACGCGGAAATAGCAATCGAGATGATCTCGACATCCGAGATACGGATCACCTGTTTGGTAGCTGACACAAAAATAGGCGACGCAGCAAGAGCGCTCCACGTCGCATTTCAGCTAGACCGCCCCAGCTAGCCCCGAGTACGCGGAGATACGGGCCTTGTGTAGGGAGTGCAGAGGTTCTCAACTTGGGCACCGAGGGTGTGCAGATGTGAGCAGCACCCATGCCAGGAGTCGCGAGGCCCCTTAGCACTTGCATAGAGGGTGCGCCAAGGAGCGCAGCCCCGTCGCCTGTCCTGAGCCCGCCGAAGGGCCGGGAGCTTGAGGGTGTCCCTCAGATAGTACTCTTTATACTTATCTTCTTCTTGGCAGCGCAACGTGACAAACAGAGGGACAAACAGAGGACTGACCGAGAGTCGTCCATGATCTTGCGCTCTAACAAAGGAGCAGAATATTGAAAATCGAGTCCGTAGAAGGCCTCCACATAGGAACATCCTACGTAGTCCGGGTTCGAACAGACACCGGCCTGACTGGCATCGGCCAGACCGCTTGTTGGGGGTATACCGAAGCGGTAGCCGGCATCGTCGACAAGTTCAGAGGCTACCTAATCGGCCAGAACCCCATGCGCATCGAGTACCACTGGCAGTACATGTACCGCATGGGCCCGTTCCGCGGTTCAGCCCTGTCAGGTGCCGTCAGCGCGATCGATATCGCCCTTTGGGACATCAAGGGCAAACACTTCCAGGCCCCTATCTGGGAGCTGCTAGGCGGTCGCTATCGAGATCGGATTAGGCTCCACCTTCTCATGGGGGGCGGCGATTCACCCGATCAGACCCTGCAAATTGCCCGCGCGGCGGCCGAAGAGGGATTCACGGCTGTCAAGCTCGACCCCCTGCCTTCTGGCTATCAGGATATGACCCAGTCCAGGCTTATCGCCACGGCCCGAGACCACGTAGCCGCAACCAGGGAGGGAGCTGGACAGGATGTCGACGTCATCGTGGAGCTCCACCGCAAGCTCACACCTATGGTAGCCATCGCACTCACCGAATCCCTCGCCGAGTTTCAGCCGCTGTTCGTCGAGGATCCCATCCAGATCGATAGCATCATGTCTCAGGGCGAGATCGCCCAGAGAGTCACCGTCCCAATCGCGAACGGCGAGCGCATGCACTCCATATGGGAATTTCGTGAATTGCTATCCCACGGTGGCCCGCAGTACGTGCGGCCGGATGTCGGATTGGCGGGGGGCCTATCCCATTGCAAGAAGATTGCTGCAGTAGCCGAGTCCTACCACTGCGCAGTCGTGACTCACAACTTCCTGGGTCCGATACTGACCGCGGCCTCCGTGCACTTGGACACTTGCATCCCCAACTTCATCACCCAGGAGTACTCCAAGAGCGACGAGGCTCCCGAAAATAACGTGTTCCGGACCGTGCTAAAACGTTCAGGTGGCTATCTCCCCGTACCGGAGGCGCCCGGCCTAGGGGTCGAGCTCGACGAAACCCTTCTCAAGACGGCCACACATGAGTCCCGCGACCTGACCCAGGTTCCGGACATCAGAACTGACGGCTCAATAGCCGAGGCAGGCTAGGGTTGGATTTCCGCTCGTGGTGAGCTTGCCGAACCATCCCACTCTTTCTGCAAAGAGGTGAATATGGAATACGTAAACTTCGGCGCTGCTGGCGTGAAGGTCTCCCCAATTGCCCTGGGAATGGGACTGAGAGGCCAGGGCTCCGCGAAGGAGGCCGAGAGGCTCGTCAACCACGCTATAGATTCCGGCGTAAATCTCATCGATTGCGCCAACATTTACGGACTGGGCGACGACCGCAGGGTCAGAGGCACATCCGAGGAGGTACTGGGGCGCGTCCTCAAGAACCGCCGCGACGAAGTGGTCGTTACCACCAAGGTCCACAGCCCCGTGGCTGAGGGACCCAACGACAGTGGTGCATCCCGCTACGCTGTCATGCGCGAGATGGATAGGTCTCTCAAGCGCCTCCAGACCGACCACGTGGATGTCTACCTGCTCCACGCCTACCCGGAATCGAGCCCCCTCGAAGAGACTCTCAGGGCACTGGACGACTTGGTCACGCAAGGCAAGACCAGATACATAGGGGTCTGCAATTTCGACGCATGGCAGGTCATGAAGGCGCTCTGGACCCAGGATGGCCTCGGTGCCGACCCACTCATTTGCGTCCAAAACCAGTACAGCCTTTTGAACCGCGGGCTCGAGTCCGAGATGTTCGGCGTCGCAGCAGACCAGGAACTTGGAGTCATGGCGTACAGCCCCCTGGCAATCGGCCTCCTCAGCGGAGCCTACTCCGCGGACGAGCCACTGCCGCCTCATTCGCCGTGGGAATCTGCAAAGCGAGACGGGGGACTGGCTTCGGCACTCACTCCACAGACAGTCAATGTCATCGAATTGGTTCGGCGAATAGCGTTCGAAAGAGGCAAAACCATGTCCCAGGTTGCCATCAACTGGCTGTTGTCGCACCCTGAAGTCACCGTCGCCATCTCAGGTAGCGACACTATCGAGCAGCTTGACGACAATCTTGGCGCACTGGGATGGCAACTCAGCGAGAACGAAATAAATACCCTTGAAGCGCTCTCTGCAGGCGTAGGTCAAATCGAGGGCCTGTAGCAGGTCCCGGAAAGGGTGTCCTTCCGGTGGACCGTAGGGCGGGTAACTGTACGCCTTCCGAACTAGCCGGTCGCCTCCACAAGCCATAGTACGACCGCCGCCACCACGAAAAGCGCACCCCACATTGCCAGACCTCGCCATCCGACCCATGCGTTGCCACTACGACTCATCCGGTGCCCATCCGTCGCCACGTGCTCATCCATACAGAGTATGCAGCAACAGCCCTCCATCGCGATAGCTGCGATGTAGCGCCGCACCATGGTTACGTCCTTCCAGCCCATGACCTCTAGGATGTCGCTGTCGTTTATTCCGAGCCGCTTCATCTGGGCTGCGGCTGCCCTACGGAACGCGTGAACACCCTTCTCTTCGAGCCCAGCCCTTCGACATGATACCCCGGTCTACCGAACGCTTTATCACCGCGTCCGTAGCCTCCAGATCCAGCCGTCCGCCAAAATTATTGGTTCCCAGGCCAACGGCCGAGACCTGCAGTCCGGAACTGCCGACATTGCGATACTCCATGGTTTATCCTCCTTGCCGAGGCCATACACTTATACCATGCGCAGTCGTGGTGACTTTTCTTCGGCGCACCTTCGGTAGTATCCTATTGGCTCAGGCTCCGATAGCTGGGTCGCGATGAGACGCGTCCAGACTGCCCACTGTGAGAGTGAACTCGTTGTCTTTTTTCTTCATGCAACTTGCCGACCCCCAGTTCGGAATGTATGCCCAGCTAAGTCGTATAGACGACGCGGAGAGAATCAGGTTTGATGGCATGGGACTGAAACTCCCATTCGCGCCAGAAACCTACGGTCTCGAATATGAAACCGATCACTATAGTAAGGCAATCGCTGCGGCCAACAGGCTCCGTCCGGACTTTGTAGTCACGTGCGGGGACATGTGTAACAACAAGATCGATCCCGCCGACGAGCTTGCCGAGCTCAAGCGCATCACATCAACACTCGATCCGGACATCCCCATGTACTGGGTCGCGGGAAACCACGACGTAACGAATGAACCCACCTACGAGTCCATCGAGAACTACCGTGAGCGATTCGGCCCCGACTTCTACTCGTTCGACCGCAGCGGCTCCCACTTCGTCGTGCTGAACAGCACAGTCTGGCAGCAGCCTGTGAATGTCCCTGACGAACTGGACAAGCAGCGCGAGTTCCTGAAATCAGACCTTCGCAGCGCCCGTGAAGCGGGTGCCGATAACATCGTGCTCTTCACACACCATCCACCATTCCTGACCTACGTGGACGAAGGTGACAGCTGGCTGGTACTGCCTCAGGAGCGAAGGCGGATACTGGTAGACCTGCTAACTGAATACGACGTTGCGACGGTGTTCTCAGGGCACTGGCATCGCAACCATACCGCATTTTTCGGAGGCCTCCAGATCGTGGTAACGGGCGCTACGGGCCTGCCCCTCGGGCCTGACCCCTCCGGGCTCAGGCTGGTAACAGTCCGCCCCGAAGGCATCTCCCACCGATTTTACGCGTTTGACGAAATGCCAACGGAGTTCAGTCCGGGTTTGGAGACCTAGCCGTGGGTTCGGAGGCCCGCCGAAGCCAGTTGTACAGCGTACTTGGAGACCTGCCAGGCCGCCACCGCGAAATCTCAGTCCGCAAGGTCGACGAAGAGGAGCGAGAGCACTACGTACTGGA
This sequence comes from uncultured Chloroflexota bacterium, assembly GCA_913030785.1. Lineage (GTDB taxonomy): Bacteria > Chloroflexota > Dehalococcoidia > Lucifugimonadales > CAJWER01 > CAJWER01. Next base: position 14,815 of record CAJWER010000007.1, read on the forward strand.
AAAGCTGGTGCTCGACCTCAATGGCATCGAGAGCGTGCCTGCCTACTTCACCAGGCCCATAGCCAGCGAGGGGCGGTTTCCCACCGTCCTCTACAACCACGCCCATGGGGGCGACTATGTTCTTGGCAAGGACGAAATGATCGAGGGCCGCGACGCTCTTCAGCAGCCACCGTACGCGGAACTACTGGCACGCGAGGGTTACGCAGCGCTCTGCATCGACACCTGGGCCTTCGGGGAGAGGCGAGGTCGTTCCGAGGGCACGCTGTTCAAATCCATGTTGTGGCGTGGCCAGGTGATGTGGGGGATGATGGTCTACGATTCCCTGAGGGCCATCGACTACCTGGGGTCCAGGCCCGACGTCGATTCCGGCAGAATCGGCACCCTGGGAATCTCCATGGGTAGCACAATGGCCTGGTGGGTCGCCGCCCTAGACACCCGAATTCGCGTGTGCATAGACATCTGCTGCCTCACCGACTTCGACGCCCTAATGGACACCAACGACCTCGATCGCCACGGCTTCTACTACTTCGTGCCCGGCCTCCTCAAACACTTCACTACGTCCCAGATCAACGCCCTGATTGTGCCCCGTCCCCATCTTGGACTCGCCGGCAACTACGATAAGCTGACGCCGATAGCAGGCTTGGATCGAATCGACGCGGAACTGACTGAGGCCTATGCATCAGCCGGCGCACCGGACGCATGGAAACTCCTGCGATACGAGACCGGCCACTTCGAGACTGCCGACATGCGATCACAGATTCTCACGTACCTCCGGAAATGGCTCTAATTCACCAGCGGAAATAGGTCACATTGAGCATAACCAAGCAGGAATTGGCACGAGCATTCCAGTTCGAATAGCTCACCCGTTCGAGCGCCTACGATCCGGATTGGGTCATAGTGAACATGATGGGTTCCAACGTCATGTGACTTACGGAATCCCTCATCCAGGTCATGATCCTCGAGCCCGGCATTCGCGTGTTGGATATGGAGTGCTGGAAGGCCGGCAACTCAATATTTCTGGCAAAGGAATTCGGGTTGCAGGTCTAAGCCGCCGATCTCTGGATCGACCCCAGCGATAACTTGGAGCGGATTCGCGCGTTCGGCCTTAACGACCAGGTGTTCGTGATCCGCGTCGAAGCCCACGACATTCCGTTCGCGAGCGGATTCTTCGACGCCATTGTAAGTATGGACTCGTATCACTACTTTGGAGCGGACGCTCTGTACCTGCGGGACAGATTCTCTCACTTGGTGAAGCCCGATGGACAGATATGAATCGTGGTGCCCGGCCTGGCCCAGGAGGTCCCGTCGACCTCAATTCCAGAGCACCTGAAGCTCTATTGGCACTCAAGTTCCTGGAGTTTCCATAGCCACGAGTGGTGGCGCAGAAATGGGAGAGAAGCGAGGTTGTCGAGGTCGAGCGGGCCGATTTGGTCCCGAATGGCTGGAAGCTCTGCCTGACGTCAGAGGAGATTTCGGCCAAGTGGCGCGACGACGAGCGCGAAAAGACCGTTTACGAAACTGCACTGATGCGAGTCTACAAGGGTCGCTATCTTGGTTTCACTCGCATGGTCGCTCGAAGAAATCCGAGCACTTGGCGAACGAGCTGCCGTCGGTCTCGTCCACTTCTTAGCCGCCTCGATAGGGACTCACCTGGGGGAGTCTCACTCCAATACGCGGACGACCACCGCAAAGCGCCGTATTGAGCAAGTTGGTCCCAGCTCCCTGAAAGACACCACCTCGGCGCTGCGCCACTTTGCTTCGGCTGTCAGAACTGAGCCCGGAGAGGGGACAGCCGCTTCTTCGCCGCGATAGATTTGTCCCAATGGCTCGCCGCCTTCTGACTTAACAAACCATGATGCGGCTATATCTTTGCTGTTGCCCTCAGCGCCAGTCGTGTCTGTCACTACGCGCCCTCCCCGTGACTGCCTTCCATCTTCTCTACGTTTGGCTGGATCAGGCCGTAGCCTCCGGCCTTCCTGAAGGTCACCTCTATCTCGACCGCGTTTGGCTCGTTGGTCAGGGCACCTTGTATGCTGTTAACCTCACTTTCTTCGTAGGTAAACCGCTATCGGCAGACTGGGTCGATCGCCATGGGAGAGTGCTGAGGGGTCGTTCGTCAACAAGTCGTTCCCTCCCACTTGTCTATCTGATGCAACAGTGTCTACCGTGGAATGATCTTCTGGCTCCTCTATCGTCTCATATTCGATGTCATCCCGGTGTGATTTTGGCGGTGGAGGTCGTGAATTTCCCGTTGCGATGCCCGGTGGGTGTACTCAGGGTGATCGGCGTGGGGGTCAGGGCCCCAGAGGCTGAACGTTGACGCGAATCTCACGCCGCACCGACGGTTCTTCACGGGTGCTTCACAGCGGCGTGCGACCCTCATACAAGGGCCCGCTGCGACGTCTCTAGAGGCGTGTGTGGAGGGCCTTAATCTGGTGCAAGTCCCGAGTGTGCTGAAGATTTCGAGGGCGCGGCGCCGGTGGAACTGTGGACGCCACCCAGTGCCCAGAGTTCGTCCCTGGAGAAACCCACCATCGCAGGCAAGTGTATACTCGGTACCTCTCTTGCCTCGATGGTGTGGTTTAATGGAAGAACGGCACCGTACGCATAGACAAACTGACCAGTTGGAGCAGACTGCGTGAAAGTAGGCGTCCCGAAGGAGATCGCGACCGGAGAACGACGGGTCGCACTTACCCCAGACGCCGTTACCAGGCTTGTCAAAGCTGGGATCGAAGTACTCGTGGAATCCGGGGCAGGGCGCGAGGCTCTAATCTCGGACCAGTCGTACCAGGCAGTCGGTGCAACCGTCGTTGATGACGCTGAAACCCTCTACGGCTCCGTCAACGTGGTTCTCAAGGTCCAGAAACCGATCTACGACGAAGCCGCTGATCGCCACGAAATCGATATGCTGCCCGAGGGCGCCTCGGTTATCGGCCTGCTCCAGCCACTGTCCGATCATGAGTTGGTCAAGCGGCTCGCTGAGCGGTCGGTCACAAGCTTCAGTATGGACACCATCCCCCGTATCGCCCGCGCTCAGAGTATGGACGCGTTATCGTCCATGGCATCCATCGCAGGCTACAAAGCAGCGCTGATGGCGGCCACATCCCTGGGCAAGATATTCCCGATGATGATCACCGCTGCGGGCACACTTGCCCCTTCAAAGGGTCTCGTGATCGGCGTTGGCGTCGCCGGGTTGCAGGCAATCGCCACGGCTCGGCGACTGGGCGCTGTCATGTACGCGTATGATGTCCGTCCGGCAGTGAAAGAGCAGGTCCAGAGCCTCGGCGCCACGTTCGTAGAGGGTGAAGGCACCACCATGGACAACGAGGACGCCGGTGGCTACGCCAGGGTTCAGTCAGACATAGATAGGATGGCGAGCAGGGATCTCATTCACCGTCACATCCAGGACATGGATTTTGTGATCTCCACAGCGGCGGTCCCCGGCAAGCCCGCTCCGACCCTGATCACTAAAGAGATGGTCGTAGACATGCGATTGGGTGCAGTTGTGATCGATCTCGCTGCGGAAATGGGCGGGAACTGTGAACTTACCGTTCCGGGGCAAGAGATCGTTGAACACGGTGTAACTGTCGTAGGGCCGTTGAACCTGCCCTCCACTCTTCCGACCCATGCGAGCCAGGCGTATTCGAGAAACATCTCCAATCTCCTGATCCATCTTGAAAAAGAAGGCAACATAGAGATCGATTTCGACGACGAGATAACGAAGGGATGTTGCATCACCCACGGTGGGCAGATCGTCCACGGTCCGACCCTGGAGATGGTCAGCACGACAACTCAGTAATAGTAGTGAGGTCGACTGGAATTGTTTGAAAGCGTTCTGCTGGTAGAGCTCTTCATATTTGTTCTGGCGGTATTTGTCGGGGTTGAGGTGATTACCAAGGTACCTCCGACCCTTCACACCCCCCTCATGTCGGGGGCCAACGCCATATCCGGCATCGCCATCCTCGGGGCACTGCTCGTCGCCGGGCAGGAGGACGTCACCGTGGGGGCAATCATCGGATTCATGGCAGTGATCCTGGCTACGGTGAACGTAGTGGGAGGCTTCATGGTTACCGACCGCATGCTCCAGATGTTCAAGAAATCCCCGGTGGACAAGAATTGAACGACTTCGATTTCGACCTGTTTATTGGTGCCATATATCTCGTCGCCGTAATCTTCTTTGTTCTCGGTCTCAAGCGACTAGGCTCACCGAAGACCGCCAGATCGGGGAACCTAATAGCGTCGCTCGGGATGCTAATCGCCGTGGTGGCGACCCTGGTAGACCGGGAGATCATCTCCTTTGAGTTGATCATCGCGGGCATCATTGTTGGGGCGATAATCGGATCTATCATGGCGCGGGCGATCAAGATGACCGCCATGCCGCAGATGGTGGCCGTGTTCAACGGTCTTGGCGGCGCCGCATCGGCCCTGGTGGCGGCTGGCGTTCTCCATGGGAATATCGCGGATGGCACCGATATGTCTATGGATGTGTCCGTGACCATCATGATCGGTACGCTCATAGGAGCGGTCACGTTCTCCGGAAGCCTGATCGCTTTTGGCAAGCTACAGGAGATCATCGCGACCCGTCCCGTCACGTTCCCGCTCCAAAAAACCTTTAGTCTGTTGCTGTTCGTCGGCATTCTAGCCATGATCGGCTACCTGGTAGTTGAGCCTGACATGACCGTGTTCATTGGCCTGAGCGTCGCGTGCCTTCTCCTGGGAATCCTGCTGGTAATTCCCATCGGTGGCGCCGACATGCCGGTCGTGATTTCATTACTGAACTCCTACTCCGGATTGGCCGCCGCGAGTGCCGGTTTCGTCTTGGGCAACGTGATGTTGATCATTGCGGGTGCACTCGTTGGCGCGGCCGGCCTGATTTTGACCCAAATCATGACCAAGGCGATGAATCGCTCCCTGGTCAATGTCGTGTTCGGGGCGTTCGGGGCCGTCGAAACCGTGAGCGGATCAGCTGCTCCAGTAGGTGAAGCCAGACCGGTTCGCGAGGTAGCTCACGAGGACTCGGCTGTCATGCTAGCCTATGCCAGGTCGGCAATCTTTGTTCCAGGCTACGGCCTGGCAGTAGCCCAGGCTCAGCACCAACTTAAGGAGTTAGGCGCGCTCATCGAAGCCAAGGGCGTTGCGGTCAAGTACGCCATCCATCCAGTTGCCGGCAGGATGCCGGGCCACATGAATGTGTTGTTGGCCGAGGCCGATGTACCCTACGACAAGCTGTATGATCTCGAACAAATTAACGATGAATTCTCGTCAACGGACGTGGTTGTAGTTGTGGGCGCCAATGACGTCGTTAACCCAGGTGCACGCGACGACGCCGGAAGCCCTATCTATGGTATGCCCATTCTCAATGCGGACCGTGCTGGGCAGGTCATAGTTTTGAAGCGCAGCCTCAATCCTGGTTTTGCCGGAATCGACAACGATCTCTTCTACAAGGAAAATACGTCGATGCTGTTTGGCGACGCTCGTGAGTCTCTGGTGAAGGTCATCGCTGCTATCGAAGACCTCTGACCGAGGCATCGGTCTCAGCCACGATCTCGTCTAGCTTCGGCTCATGGACGAATACTGCTGACAACGCCACGTGATGTTGGGTCCAGCGCCGAGCTACACCTCCGTCGATCAAGGGCACCGTCCAATTGGGAGACTCGTCAGGTGTAACCCTGCCAATACCATTTCGATAATTGGGTGCTAGCATGCTGAAAATCCCGGGTGGGATCAGCGCGCTCGGACCGTGTGTCGGGAGATGAGCGGGGACGTGTCCAAGGATACCCCCGAATCTGTTGACACCCGTATCCGACAGAGGGTATAATTCCCCCTTGTCGCCCGAATGGGGCGTGCGGGTTAACCTGCGCCACAGAAAGTGCAGCTTGGCCGATCGAAAGGGAGCCAATGCCGACCGCCAGCCAGTTAGTTCGGAAGGGACGAAAGTCCAAGCGCCGAAAAGACAAGGCGCCTGCCCTTAGGTACATATTCAACTCGCTGAAAAACAAGGCGATTCGGAATAGCGGGTCGCCTCAGAAGCGAGGGGTATGCATCCAGGTCAGGACTCAGACACCGAAGAAGCCCAACTCGGCGCTTCGGAAGGTTGCCCGTGTGAGGCTGACGAACGGGATGGAGGTCACGGCCTACATCCCGGGTGAGGGCCACAACCTGCAGGAGCATTCGGTGGTACTCATCCGCGGCGGCAGGGTCAAGGACCTGCCGGGTGTGCGATACCACATTATTCGAGGTGCTCTCGACACCGCTGGTGTCGATGAGCGAAGGCGTGGACGCAGCAAGTACGGCACCAAGAAGTCGTAGGGTCGACCGACAGACCCCGACTATATCTAACTAGGGAATAAGCAGATGTCGCGACGACGAAGGGCAGTAAAGCGCAAGATTACTCCGGACCCCAGGTTCGGCAGTATCGAGCTATCGAGGTTCATTAACAAAGTGATGCTCGGTGGCAAGCGCACGACCGCCCAACGAATAGTCTATCAAGCCCTCGACCGTATCGAGGACGAGGCGCACCGCCCCGGCCTTGAGGTATTTCAGCACGCGATTAGAAACGCAATGCCCCAGGTCCAGGTCAAGTCTCGTCGCGTAGGCGGAACGACCTACCAGGTGCCCACGGACATAGGTGCCTCCCAGCAGGCCACCCTGGCCATGCGGTGGATCATCTCATCCGCTCGTGGCAAGTCCGGCAGGCCCATGGCAGAATTCCTTGCACAGGAATTCCTGGAAGCATCCAGAGGCCAGGGCAACGCAGTCAAGAGGAAGGAGGACCTCCATAGAATGGCCGATGCGAACCGCGCATTCGCCCATTACAAGTGGTAGGTCCATCGAAGCACCGATTATGTCTCCCACCTCAAGCCTAGAGTCAACACGTAACATCGGGTTCATTGCTCACATTGACGCTGGCAAGACCACAGTCACTGAACGCGTGCTCTACTTCGCCGGTCGGATCTACAAGATTGGATCGATTGACGACGGTACGACGTCGATGGACTGGATGGCGCAAGAGCGAGAACGTGGTATTACGATCACGTCCGCCTCCACCACGTGCGACTGGAATGGCTACGATATCAACATCATTGACACGCCCGGCCACGTCGACTTTACGGCCGAGGTCGAGAGAAGCCTTAGAATTCTCGATGGCGGCGTGGTGATATTCGATGCAGTCGCAGGTGTCGAACCGCAGTCCGAGACCGTTTGGCGGCAGGCTGACCGCTATGGAGTCCCAAGGATTTGTTTCGTAAACAAAATGGACCGAGTGGGCGCCGGATTCGACCGGACCATCGATAGCATCAGGCATCGCCTTCAGGCCAGCCCCGTAGCCATTCAAATGCCCATGGGTAGCGAGGACGACTTCGTTGGCGTCGTCGATCTTGTCGAAGAAAAGGCTCTTATCTTCAGTGATCAAGAGCCGTACACGCCCGAGGTAGCCCCGATTCCAGACGAGTATATCGAGCAGGCCAGCGCTTATCGTGGGACGATGATCGAACGGATCGCTGAGACCGACGATGAGTTGATTATCAAGTACCTCGAAGGCGAGGAGATAAGCAAGGAAGAGATAAAGTCCGCCCTGCGAAAGGCCACCATAAGTTACAAGTTGGTGCCAGTGATGTGCGGCAGCGCGCTCAGAAACCGAGGGATCCAGCCACTACTCGACGCGGTCTGTGACTATCTGCCCTCCCCTCTTGACGTGCCCCCGGCAAAGGGCAAGGACTACAAAAACGGTCACGAAATTACTCGTGAGCCCAGTGTGGATGCTCCATTCTCTGCCCTGGTATTCAAGGCAGTGGCCGATCCCTTTATAGGCCGGTTGGTCTACTTCAGGGTCTACTCAGGAAAGACCAAGACCGGGTCAATGCTCTTGAACTCTACCTCTGGCAAGCGCGAAAGGCTTGGCCGGATAGTGAGGATGCATGCACAGCGCCGGGAGGACCTGGAAGAAGTTCGCGTTGGCGACATTGTCGCCGCGGTAGGCGCAAAGAACGCCTCTACAGGTGACACTTTCTGCGACGAGAACGAACCGATCATTCTCGAGACAATTGAATTCCCCGACCCAGTGATGTCTGTAGCCGTCGAGCCCAAGACCCGTGCGGAGCAGGACCGACTGGTTGAGGCCCTCGGCAAATTGGCCGACGAAGATCCTACTCTCAAGGTGAAGTTCAACGAAGAGGTGGGTCAGACGATCCTGTCTGGGATGGGGGAACTCCATCTCGACATCATCGTTGACAGAATGCTGCGCGAGTATAAGGTCGAGTGTAACGTAGGCAGGCCAAAAGTTGCCTATCGTGAGGCGCTTAGAACCCATGCACTGGCAGAGGGTCGCTTGGTTCGTCAGACAGGTGGACATGGGCAGTTCGCTCAGGTTCTAATCGAGGTCGAGCCGGGCGAACGAGGTTCAGGTTTTGTGTTTGTAGACAAGGTGAGGGGAGGGTCAGTCCCCCGCGAGTATATCCCTTCAGTTGAGAAGGGTGTCCGCGACGCTCTGGCGGTCGGCCCTCTGGCAGGTTACCCAGTGCTCGATGCCAAGGTTACCTTGATCGACGGCAAGTTCCATGAGGTTGACTCATCTGAGATGGCGTTCAGGGTAGCGGGTTCGATGGCTGTGAAAGAGGCGATGCGAAGAGCCAAGCCCGTGCTCCTCGAGCCGGTGATGAAGGCAGAGATAGTGACGCCTGGGGAATTCCTGGGCGAGGTTCTTGGTGACCTGGGTCGCCGACGAGCCAACATACAGAACATAGAAGGCCAAGGAGAAATCCAGGCCGTTCGTGCCACCGTCCCGTTGGGCGAAAGCTTCGGCTACGCGGGCACATTGCGTTCACTCACTCAGGGCCGCGCTAGCTACTCACTGGAATTCGACAACTATCAAGAGGCACCGGCAGCGGTGGCGGTCGCTTAGGCCCCACGCGGAGGATTATCGCCTTGACGACAGCTAGACAAAAAATACGCATTATTCTCAAGGCTTTTGACCATCGAATCCTTGACCTTTGGGCCGGGCAGATTGTCGAAGCTGCGGAACGTACCGGAGCCCAGGTGGCCGGCCCTGTACCGATGCCGACCACCATCAAGCGCTTCTGTGTGATCCGGTCGCCACATATATTTAAGGATTCGAGAGAGCACTTTGAGCTGAGGACTCATAATCGTCTGATTGACATACTTGAGCCCTCTCCGAAGACCATCGACTCGTTGACCAGATTGAACGTGCCCGCAGGCGTTCACATAACCATGAAGATGTAGTGGGATTATGCCAGTTAGATCACTGATCGGAAAAAAAATAGGCACAACCCAGATCTTCACCGAGAGCGGTGACACCGTAGGCGTTACCGCCGTCGAGGTAGGGCCCTGCGTCGTAATTCAGGTTAAGACCAAAGATAAGGACGGCTATGAGGCCGTGCAGTTGGGATTTGAGGCGATAAAGCGTCTTAACAAGCCCCGGAAGGGCCACCTTGATGCTGCCGGAAGTCTGTTCCGCCACCTGCGAGAGGTGGACGCCGAGGACGTCTCCGAGTATGAGGTAGGTCAGAGCCTCGATCTAAGTATGTTCGAGGTGGGCCAGAAGATCGACGCCGTGGGGCTCTCCAAGGGGAGAGGCTTCGCGGGAGTCGTTAAAAGACACGGTTTCCACGGCGGGCCAAAGACCCACGGCCAGTCTGACCGCCACCGAGCGCCAGGCTCCATCGGCGCGGGTACCACGCCTGGCAGGGTGATCAAGGGACATAAGATGGCCGGTCACATGGGCAACTCTCGGTTCACCGTGCGCAACCTCCAGGTGGTGAGCGCTGATTTGGATCGCAACCTGCTTTTCGTGAAAGGGTCGGTCCCCGGAGCCCACAACTCCCTGGTCATCATCCGCAAGTCGGAATGGAGGCAGCGTTCAGAGTGAAGCTCACTGTACAGAATATTCAGGGAGGCACCGTCCGGGACATAGACGTCCGCGACGATGTTTTCGACGCGCCCCGCAATGAGGCGCTGGTCCACCAGGTAACGGTCGGTCAACTTGCCAACCAACGACAGGGGACGGCCGACACGAAGACTCGCGGCAGGGTCTCCGGAGGTGGTAGGAAGCCAAGGCCTCAGAAGGGCACGGGCTCGGCCAGGGCCGGCACAATCAGGTCGCCAATCTGGAAAGGCGGTGGAGTGGTATTCGGGCCGCACCCGAGGAGCTATCGGCAGCGTACACCGAAACGCATGAGGCGTCTGGCCCTGCTTTCGGTCCTGTCGGACAAGGTGCGCGATGGTGAGTTGGTCGTGCTCGACAGCTTTGCTCTCGATCAGCCCAGGACTGCGGAGATGGCCGAGGTGCTTGGGGCGCTGGATGCGACCTCATCGGTACTACTCGTGGTGGACGGCGCAGACCAGGATGCCCTGGCGGCATCTCGGAACATACAGAAGCTCAAGACGTTGCCGGCGTCGCTGCTCAACGCGTTGGACCTGATGAATCACCGCAAGGTCATTATGACCGTGGAAGCGGTGCGGAAGGCCGAAGAGATCTGGGGCGGCACTCGACATAGTCGCCGCGACCGTGCGGACGCAGTGGCCTGAGGACCGAGTATATGAACAGCTTCGACATACTGAGAAGGCCAATAGTCACAGAGAAGTCAACGCTTCTGCAAGAGCAGGGACGGTATGCTTTCGAGGTGGCTGTGAGAGCCACCAAACACGATATCAAGCGAGCGGTAGAAGCGGCCTTCAATGTAAAAGTGGTGAAGGTCAACACGATGAACATGAAGGGCAAGCCCAAGCGCTTCGGTCCTCGATTGGTCATGCAGAAGTCGTGGAAGAAGGCCATTGTGATCCTTGCCCCTGGCGAAACGATTACTATTTTCGAGGGTGTCTGATGCCACTGAAACGAGCAAAACCGACAACGCCGGGCAGGCGCGGCGCCGTATTCATGACGAGCGAAGACATCACGCGTCGCGAGCCCAAGAAGTCTCTGCTCAAGCCGCTCAAACAGCGGGCAGGCAGGGCTCGGCACGGGCGGATGACTGTAAGACATCGGGGCGGTGGCCATAAACGCCGCTTCCGTGTCATCGACTTCAAGCGGGACAAGGCCGGCGTGCCCGGAGAGGTCACGTCCATTGAGTACGATCCGAACCGATCTTCAAGGATCGCGTTAATCAAGTATAGAGACGGTGATTGGCGCTATATCGTAGCGCCTAACGGCCTCAAGGTTGGAGATCCTGTGGCCGCCGGTGAGAGCTCGGAGGTCCGACTCGGCAACGCGTTGCCCTTGAAGGCCATCCCGAACGGCACGCTGGTTCATAACATTGAGATGAAGGTCGGAAGAGGCGCTCAGATGGTGCGTAGCGCTGGTGCTTCCGCGCAGATACTGGCAAGGGAAGACCGCTATACGTTGATCAGGCTCCCCTCCGGAGAGGTGCGCCAAATACTGAGCGAGTGCATGGCCACGGTAGGTCAGGTTGGTGCGGTCGATCACAAGAATATCAAGTTGGGCAAGGCAGGTAGAAGTCGCCACATGGGCCGGAGGCCGTCGGTTAGGGGAGTCGTAATGAATCCCAGAGACCATCCGCACGGTGGTGGTGAGGGCCGGTCCCCGATCGGAATGCCCTCTCCTAAGACCCCGTGGGGCAAGCCTACTCTGGGCTATCGAACACGCAAGAACAAGTCGACCGATAGAATGATCGTCACACGAAGAGGCAAGAGGTAGGGGGCGCGAATGTCTAGGTCTATAAAAAAGGGGCCGTTCATCGATGCCAAGCTCGCCAAGAAGGTGGATGCGGCTCGACGAGCAACCGGCAAAGTAGTTATCAAGACCTGGTCTAGGGCCTCGATGATCATGCCGGATATGCTGGGCCTGACCATCGCCGTCCATGACGGTCGCCGCCATGTCCCGGTGTTCATCGCTGAAAATATGGTGGGCCACAGGCTGGGTGAGTTTGCGCCGACGCGGACGTTCCGCGGGCACTCATCTCGATCCGAGCGGATTTCGAGGCCGGAGTAGTCTATAAAGGTTAGCGGTACGTTCCGAATCTCGAGGGTTAGGTAAAATATCGTGGCTGTCAAGGCGACCATAACTAATACAGGTACCCCGGTGGGCAAAGTCAGGCCGATACTCGACCTGGTCAGGGGAATGAACGCGGAACAGGCTTTGGAGATGCTCCGTTTCATGCCATCCCCAGCGGCCGCCCACGTGGCGAAGGCCGTTAAGTCCGCCACTGCCAATGCAGAGAACGAGCTGCTGGCACGGACGGGGGAACTGAATATTGTTGAGGCCTACGCCAATCAGGCCCCGAGGCTCAAGCGTTTTAGGGCCCGAGCACGTGGACGCGTAGCCAGGATATTCCGAAACAGCAGCCATATTACCGTCGCGGTCGATGAGGGGACTGAAATTGGGGAATAAGACACATCCAATAGGCTTCCGCCTCGGAGTAATCAAGGATTGGCAGGCCAAGTGGTTTGCCACAAAACCCGAGGAGTACCGGAGACTGGTCTCCGAGGACATTAACATCCGCAAGACGGTGTACGACGCATCTCCCGACGCCGGGATATCGAGAGTTGATATCGAACGTGGCTCTAGCGATGTGACCATAACGGTCCACACCGCCAGGCCAGGGATCGTCATTGGGCGTGGTGGCCAAAAGGTGGAGGAACTCAGAAAGGTTCTGGAAGCCCTCACTGAGAGGCGAGCCCGCCTGGACGTTCAAGAGATTCGCCATCCTGAGTTGGATGCGTACTTGGTGGCGAGAAGCATTGCTGATCAGCTGGTGCGACGCATCGCATATCGCAGGGCGATAAGACAGGCCGTCGGGCGTACCATGCAGGCCGGCGCTCAGGGCGTGAGGATCAAGGCCTCGGGAAGACTCGGAGGCGCTGACATTGCGCGCAAGGAGGAGGCAAGGGAGGGCAGAGTGCCCCTTCATACCCTCCGTGCAGATATCGACTTCGCGATTGCCGAGGCTGCCACGGACTATGGCCGCATAGGCGTCAAAGTATGGATATACAAGGGCGAAATTCTTCCTGCTCCTGTCGAGCATGACGAAGAATTGGCTCCAATCGCAGTGACCGTTAAGCCGGAAATAGAGGTAGCGAAAGATGCTCCAGCCGCGGAGGGTCAAGTACAGGAACAAACACCGGGGACGGCGTAAAGGTCTCGCCATCGCCGGAAGCTCTATAAGCTTTGGCGAGTACGGACTGAAGGCCACCGAGCCAGCCTGGATCACATCCAGGCAAATTGAAGCCGCCCGACGTGTTATCACGCGCTACGCCCGTAGGGGCGGTAAGATTTGGATACGCGTGTTTCCGGACAAATCGGTTACAGCAAGAGCCGCTGAGACCAGGATGGGCAAGGGTAAAGGCCCCGTAGACCATTGGGTAGCAGTGGTACGCCCCGGGCGCGTCCTGTTTGAGATGGCCGGAGTTCCGGAGGACGAAGCGGTGGAAGCTTTGAAGCTGGCATCTGCAAAGCTCCCGATAGGAACAAAGGTCGTAAGGAAGAGTGAATTCTAAAAGTTGGGCTCGCCTTTTGAGGCGGGTTGCCCGGTTTTGAATGGCCGAACATCGCATAGGTCGCGCAGACGAGTTGAATTGTAGATCTAATTGAGAGTCATGGGCGGACACGATTACCAGTAGGTGATCCCAGGAAGCCCGCCGGTCGAATCGTTGGAGATGGAAGGCGGAAGATGGAAATCGACGACATCAGGGCATTAATAGATGAGGACCTGGCAGGCGAGTTCGACGCTACCAAGCGCGAGCTCATGAACCTTCGATTCCGGGCGGCCACGATGCAATTGGCTGACGTGACCGAAATCCGGCGAGCTCGCAAGCGTATAGCCAGGATCAACACCGTGATTCGGGAAAGGGAGTTGGCCCAGGCCGCGCAATGAGCTTCGAAAAACGCAAGGTTAGAGTTGGCCGTGTAATAAGGGACAAGACGGACAAGTCCGTCGTCGTGATCTTTGAGTGGCGCCGCCCTCATCCTCTGTATAAGAGGCCGATCAGGCGGAGTTCCAAATTTAATGTTCATGATGAAAGCAACACCGCCATTATCGGAGATTTGGTAAAGGTCATCGAGTCGCGGCCCTATTCAAAGACCAAGCGCTGGAGGCTGGTCGAGGTGCTCGAACGCGAAGAGATCGCCGAGCTGCAGCCAGAAGACATTGCGATCGAAGAGCCGTCGGTTGTGGAGGATGCTCCGTCAGAGCCGGACGTCATCATTGCCGAGACTACCGAGGAAGATGTGCCCGAGCCAGAGCCAGAGCCCGAGCCCGAGCCTGAGCCCGAGC
>CAJWER010000008.1 GCA_913030785.1 uncultured Chloroflexota bacterium
GCAGCAACTCGGGAGGGCGGGTCGCAGACCCGCCCCTACGACAGTCATCGCTGGCTCCCAGGTAGGGTCAGGTCTGTGACCTGCCCGGAGGGGACGCAGGCCGCGGTTCAACCGGCTAAGCATGAGCAACAAGGCCCCACTCAGTCCCTGAGGATGGCTCCGCCGTCTACGTGCAGGCACTGGCCTGTGATGTTAGCTGCGTCGTCCGAAACCAGGAACGCCGCAGCCTTGCCAACGTCCTCCACAGTCTGAGGTCTGCCCATGGGAATCACATCCTCATAGCGCTCTAGAAATATCTCGTATGGGTCCTTGCCGTCGAAGTCAGCGTCTTTATCCTGGGCTCGGAGCGAGCCTCTCTCCTGGAGAGGTGTCCAGACAGCGCCGGGACAGATCGCGTTGACATTGATTTCCGACGAAGCAAGCTCGTACGCCAGCCCTTTCGTGTACCGGAGCACAGCCGCCTTGCCAGTAGCATAGGCGCCACCCCAACGTCGACCAGCGTGCCCGGCCATCGAAGCGATGTTCACTATCTTGCCGTAGCCCCTCTTTTTCATCCCCGGCACCAGGGCGTCGCAGCACCGAACGACCCCCATCACATTGATTTCGAATATCCGCCTCCACACCGTTTCGTCGTCATTCCACCCGCTGATCCCAGCGTTGTTGACCAGAATGTCCACGGCGCCGAACCGCGCTTCTGCCTGGCGGACCGCGTCGGCTACCTCCTCAGTGCTCGCCACGTCCGCCCTGAGCGCCAGGGAATCGCCATCAAGTCCACTCGACACGACCTCTGCCGCCGCAAAGTCGATATCTGCCACCACGACCTTCGCGCCCTGCCCTACCAGGACCTGCGCTATTCCCGCGCCGATACCACTACCGCCCCCTGTAACGAATGCAGTCCTACCGGTCAGATCGCAAATCATGTTGTCTTCCTCTTCGCTCAGAACTTCCTGGACATTGAACCCACCAGCTTGCCAGACAAGGCCAGCATACCAACCTGGCCCACCTCCTGCAGATACCCCGCTCAGGCCAACAAAGCGTGTGCAGCACCTTGTGTTCGCAAGACGCCGCACCTTACAATCCCGACGCCCTATATTCCCCTTTGGAGGAGCTATCCATGAGAGTCGGATTCGGACAGTTCAGGGAAGCCACACCTGAGTACCTGCGATTCAGCGCCCAGTTCGGCGCAACAGACGTGCTGTTCAACAACGCGAACCTGCCTGGTGCTGGAGGCCGATGGCAGCTCCACGACCTGGTGCGATTACGCCTCTCCGTCGAACAGCACGGCCTGAAACTATCTGCCCTAGAAAACGTGCCCACTACCTTCTACGACCACATCATGCTCGCAGGCCCAAAGCGCGACGAGCAGATCGAGAACATGATCTTCACCGTCCGCAACATCGCCCGGGCCGAGATACCGATCTTTGGATATAACTGGATGCCATCGTCGGTGTGGCGCACCACGCCTGAAGCCATCAGGGGCGGATCGATAGCCACAGCCTTCGATTACGACCATGCGTTGCAGATGCCGCTCACCCACGACCGGGAGTACATCGAGGAGGAGGTCTGGGAGAACCTGGAGTACTGGATCAAGATCATCACCCCGATAGCCGAAGAGGAGGGGATTCGGCTCGGGATTCACCCGTGTGACCCACCAGTACCCGTACTCGGGGGCGTCCCGCAAATTCTCAGATCCTTCGCCTCGTACAAGCGGCTCATCGAGATATATCCCTCGGACTCGAATGCGATCGAGTTTTGCCAGGGCACCTTCTCGGAGATGGAGGGCGATGACATCTACGAGATGATTCAATATTTCGGAGAGCGCCATAAGATCATGTACGTCCACTTCCGCAACGTTTCGGGGCAGGTGCCAAAATTCCACGAAGAGTTCGTGAACACCGGCTACGTCGACATGCACCGGGCGATGTCGATCTACCACGACTTCGGCTTCGACGGCTTCTTCATCGACGACCACGTCCCTCAGACATACCAGGACACTGAGTGGGGCCACCGCGGCCGTGCCTTTGCCAACGGCTACATCCAGGGACTGATTGAGGCGGTACAAAAGGCAGGGGCCTAGGAGCCAGGGGTAGGGATTCGGGGTTCGGGGTATGGGTCTGAGGTGAGACCAGAAGCCAGAACCTGAGGCTCTCTTTTGGGGTGTGCAGCGAGGCGTAGCCCTTCGCCGGGAGTGTGAGGGTGCCCCTCACAAATATGTACCTTCTTTCTTCCTACGAAAGCGCTGGCGATATGGAGGCGAAACATGGGTAACAATGAGCAGGCGGAGCTATCGAGCGAGACGAGTCAATTTACGAATGCCGTTATCGGCGAGGACGCCCTGATCGATCCCGATGTGATGGTCGGATACCGCTACCATCCGGATTGTGGGCCGGCCCGCATCGGTAAGAACTCCATTCTTCGGAAGGGTACGGTCATCTACGGCGACGTGAACATCGGCGACCACTTCCACTCGACTCACTACGCCGTCATCCGCGCTATGGTCCAGATGGGCGACTACTGCACGCTGCTCAACCACTCGACCATAGAGGGCATCGTGCGGATGGGAAACGGTGTGCGGATCATGTCCCATGTGTACATACCCTCACGCACATGGTTCGGCGACAACGTCTTCGTGGGGCCAGGTGTCAAATTCCTGAACGACCGCTATCCGGGTCGAAGAGAGCCAGCGCCGGAGCCTCGCGGCGCGACGGTGGAGGACGACGTGATGATCGGCGGGGGCTGCACAATTCTGCCCGGCGTGACCATCGGTGAACGCAGCTTCATCGCGGCAGGGGCGGGGGTCAACAAGGACGTGCCGCCTCGTAGCTTCGTGGTGGGAGTCCCTGGACGCATCTCGCCGCTGCCTGATCACCTGGACATGCCCAATAGCCGTCAGCTAACGCGTCAGAACCGCGATTTCTGGAATCCAGAAGGCGAATACCCGGGGGTGTCTATCTGGCCCGACTACTGGTCAGAGCGCTTCGGCACGGAATAGCGGGCCGGCGCTGCCGGAGAATCGACCTCAAAGTAGGCGTCAGGGGGGTTGTAGAGATGCCAGCTCAGCGGCCACTCACCTACCATCGTCGGGTACTTCCGTTCCTTCTTCGGGTCCGGCACGAGCATCAGGTAGATGTGCCCGGTTATCGCAAGGATTACACCGGGCAGCGCTAGAAACGGGCGGGACCACGGATAGGAGTACCAGAGCCGACTCATCCCCATTAACGGCAGCCACCACACGAGGAACCATATGCCGGTGAAAATCAGCAGCACGAGCATGCCCAACACCAGCCGGTCAAGTATCTTGCCTGCGATTCGGAGAACGGCATCCGCGGGCGCCAGGACAAGCGACAATATACTAGTGACCGAAGTGACCATCCATCTGACAAGTTGAGTCACAAAATCCACGGGGCTATGGACGCGAGCGAATCGCAGCCTCAAGTCAAAATCATCCACTTGCCACAACCAGGTCACACTGCCCCTCCTTCGATCAATCGCGCCCACCAAATAAGGCGACGCTATTCTACCATGTACGACGCACGATAAAGTCTGGCGGTCGTGACCGGCTCAACCTATACTGGCGTCACTTTGGCGTTCAGATGGTCTCGGATACCCCGCCGAGGCCCGAAGCACCCAACGGAGAACCTCATGCACAGAGTTGCAATCATCGGATGCGGAAGAATGGGCCAGCAGTACGCCGAGGCCTATACGACCTTCCCAGACACCGAAGTCGTCGCCATCGCGGAGCACAACCCCGAGCGCCGCGAGGCGGTCGGCCGGCGATTCGGTGTAAAGGCGCTATACCCGGACGCGCCGTCGCTTCTCAACGACATCGTACCGGACATCGCGGCAATCATAACCCCCAGCCGCTTCTACAAGGACGCGGTTATCGCATGTGCAGAGACCGGCGTGAAGGGCATTTCCTGCGACAAACCTATCGCCGCCGTCCTGTCGGACGCCGACGAGATGGTCGAGATCTGCGCCTCCAGGGGCATCGTGTTCGCGGGGGGTAACCTGCAGCGTGCTATGAACGAGCTCCAAGAAGCGGCGAGGATGCTGCGGGCCGGTGAGTTTGGTCAGATTGTTGGGGCGGCTATCCACCAATGGGGCAACGGCGAGATTTCCGGGGGAGGCTGCCAGCACGTCTCCGCGCTCAGGCTCCTCACAGGCGCGGAGGTCGAGGCAGTGGTGGCATGGGCCACTCCGAAAGAGCTCCTCGACAGCGGCAACGATGATGGCCTACGCGTTAACGGACGCTTTCGCTTGACCTCGGGGGTGGAGTGTAGCGTGTTCAGTGAGCCGAATCCATATCAGGGCGCAGATGTCTGGACCGCCGATTCCCTGGTCCGATGGAACTGGGGCCCCCCGGAGCTGTACCGTGGGTTTGAGGACGACGGCACCCGCAAGCGCCTACACCACGAATACGCTCCATATGACTGGAACCAATTCGGCTATTTGACCGGCTCCATACGGTCGTTTATCGCCGCGATCGAGACCGGAAGTGAGCTTGCCGTCTCTGGCCACGATCTACGACAAGCGCTAGAAGTTGCGATAGCAGCCCGGGAATCCGCCAGATTAGGCGCAGTCCCTATCAAGCTTCCGCTGAAAGACCGTTCGCTCAGCCTATACCCGCGCGCCTACCGGTGGTCCGGGGGGGATGCTGAGGGCCTTGTCCAGCCGATTTCCGAAGCGCTGGGCGGTCCCCGGCTTTGACAAATTCTGTGCCCAGCCAGCGGGCATATCAGCCATTGTGATATAATTCGTCTGACTCCCGCCAAGTTGCAGTCACGACCCGCTTCCAGCGTTAGAGATGGTGAATCAAAGACGCGTGCGATGCTTGCTATGGATGAGGAGAATCTGATGACAAGGAGCGCCGCATGAACATATACGTGGGCAATCTCCCTTTTGAGATAGACGATACAGAACTAGAGAGTACATTTACGCCATTTGGCGAGGTATCCTCAGCCAGGGTAATCCAGGACAGGTTTTCAGGCCGGTCCAGGGGCTTTGGTTTCGTAGAGATGGCAGACGACAGCCAGGCCGAAGCCGCGATACAGGCCCTCAATGGCAAGGACTTCAGTGGCCGTCCCCTGACGGTCAACGAAGCCAAGCCCCGAGAGGACAGGCGCGGTGGCGACGGTGGCGACGGTGGCGGCGGCGGCGGCGGCGAGCGCCGCTGGTAGTCTTACCGATACATTAGCCCGGTGAGGGACTGGTCGCCAACGCCATCATGAAGCGGTAAGCGACCGGTGGCCAGCCCCTCGCAAGGGCGACAGCAAGTAAAGAAGGCAGACCAATCAGTCTGCCTTCTTCTTTTTTCGCGGTTCGGCAACTGCGCCCGTCAACTACCGCCCCGATCAACGCACTTATCGCACCACGGCAAGGTAACTTAAATAGGAGCTAGCGTGGAGACTGCCGCTGATATCACAACCCGGGTCGTGACAGTCCTCGATGCGATCGGAGTCGAATACGAAATCATCGAGTGCGATCCGGACTTTGCCGATACGGCCGCATTCTGCGAGAAGTACGGATACCCCGTAGACAATTGTGGCAACGCTATCGTCGTGGCCTCCAAGCGCGAACCGGTGCAGTTCGCCACAT
This sequence comes from uncultured Chloroflexota bacterium, assembly GCA_913030785.1. GTDB lineage: Bacteria > Chloroflexota > Dehalococcoidia > Lucifugimonadales > CAJWER01 > CAJWER01. The sequence goes on from CAJWER010000008.1 coordinate 5,596, forward strand.
GTATCGTCAAGGGAACCTCCCGGCTCGATGTCAACAAGACCGTGCGCAAGCTCATGGGAGTGCCTAAAGCATCATTCGCTTCACCCGAGCAGACCGTGGAACTCACGGGCATGATGATCGGCGGCGTCACACCCTTTGCGCTGCCTCCCGACGTACCAATCTATGCCGACGACAAGTTGATGGCCCTTGACTACGTTATCCTCGGCTCCGGGAGCCGCTCCTCGAAGGTCAAGATTGTGCCTCAGGTGTTCGACGTTCTCACGAATACACAGATCATATCGGGACTCTCCAAGGCGACCTCATAGGGTGCCTGTCTGTGGTGCTACAATGGGCTTCACCTTGAACTCAGCGACTAACACACCACAGACCCACGGTGCATTGTGTTGAGCCCCAACGGGCTCAGCAGCCTCCCGCAGTTTGCCGCGTTACGCCACCGAGAGTTCCGTTTCACCTGGCTCGCGAGCATGGCCTCTAGCGCGGCGATGTGGACCACCATCGTCGCCAGTTCGTGGATCGTGTTCGAGCGGTCATCCGGCTCCGGCTGGGTGGGCATCGTAACCTTCGCGGCGATGATCCCCTTCTTGTTCGTGGCGCCCATCGGCGGCCTCCTCGGCGACATGTTCGATCGTCGGCGAGTCGTGATCATCTCATTTCTCTTCAACTGGGCGGTGATCGTGGCCCTCGCCGCCATCTCAATCACCGGCGCGTTGCAACTCTGGCACGTAGCCGTGTTGGCGCTCGTCGGCGGCATCGCCCGCTCCATCCAAGAGCCTTCACTGTCCGCTCTCATACCAAACCAGGTGCCAAAAGAGGACCTCCTCAACGCGCTCATTCTGCAGGGCGCATCACGTCACGGGGCCCGGTTCTTCGGACTGATCGTGGCCGCGCCGCTGCTGACCTTCGACCAGCTAGGCGTAAACGCCGTTCTGGTGCTGAGCGTCACGTTCCAGGTGCTCGCCGTCGTTGCCATCGCCGGTGTTCGGACCGCGTCGAGCGGGGAGACACAGCCGGAGCACGGCATCGTCCGCAGCCTCGTGGACAGCCTGGTATTCATCTACAGTCACCAGCCCCTGGCCTTGTTCGTGCTGATGGTCACCTTCCACTGCGCACTGGTCATGTCCTTCGAGTCCATCATGCCGAGTTTTTCCCGGGATAGTCTGGGAGACGATGATCCGTCGATATTCAACCTGCTGATGATGGGATTCGGGGCGGGTTCCCTCGTCGGAATGGCTATGCTGGCAGGAGTGCGCAGTGAGAGGCGCAAGGGACAGTTCCTTCTCTACACCGGGGTCGCCAGCGGCATCACACCAATTCTACTCGCCGTATCAGGCTCCATACCGATCGCGTTGATCTTCGCGGCAACGATGGGTGCGTCCCAGGCCACATTCATGGCATTGACCAACACCTACGTCCAGGTAATGGCGCCTGACCGTCTACGGGCTCGAATATCCAGCCTGTATGTCCTCCACGCCGGGGGTATCATGGCGTTCGCCAATCTCGGCTACGGCTTCATGGCAGACATATTCACTGCACCACCGGTACTGATCACCACCGGGGCGCTATTCGTTGTAATCGTGGTGAGTCTTGCGGTTGGCCAGCCCATCATGCGAAACGTATACCGCACTGGCCAAACGGCCCCGGCCTAGGCGCTGCGCGCGCTGAGTGGGGCTGAGGGTGGTGCACTCCCAGGGGGCGGAGCCACGAGGCACCGATGCTCTTTCTATTGACCGAGGAACTCTCATGAAGGTCCGCACAGCAGTCATTCCAGTAGCCGGGTTCGGCACGCGGATGCTGCCCGCATCCCGCTCCGTACCCAAGCCGATGCTTCCCGTGCTGGACACGCCCGTAGTCCATCTTGCGGTCCTGGAGGCGGTCGAGGCCGGCATCGAACACATCATTTTCGTCGTCTCAAAGGGCCAGGACGCCGTTCGCGCCTACTTCGAGCATTTGCCTGAACTCGAAAGGGGCATAGAGGCCAAGGGTGATACCAAATTACTGGAGCGAATGCTCGCCATCCCAAAATTGGCGCAGTTCAGTTGCGTCGAGCAGAAACGCCAACTCGGCCTCGGAGACGCCATCCTGAGCGCTGCTGACGCCACTGGCGAGGAGCCCTTCGTGGTGCTGCTGCCTGACGATGTAATCTGGAGTGAGGCGTCCACCACCGGAGCGATGGTTACACTGTTTGCCGAGCGCGGTAGACCGGTCATTGCCGTGCGAGAGGTGCCGGATGAGCGGGTCTCCAGCCTGGGAATCGTAGACGCCGCGGAGGTCGCAGATCGCGTCTATACAATCTCTGGGATGGTGGAGAAGCCGCCCCTCGACGAGGCTCCCTCCAACCTTGCGATCATAGGACGCTATGTCCTCGTCACAGATATCTTCGAGGCGCTACGACAGACGCAACCCGGGGCCGGAGGTGAGGTCCAGATCACCGACGCGCTAGCCTCGATGATCCCAGGTGGGGTGTATGCCTACCGGTTCCCCGGTACCCATGTCGATGTCGGCAGACCGCTGGGCCTTCTGCAGGCGTCCGTGACAGAAGCCCTGCGACGACCGGACATGGCAAGTGAATTACAAGAATGGTTGCGGGGCTTGAACCGCTGACTCGTCAAGGCCGCCCTTTAGACCAGTAGACTGGGTCATCCAGAGCCTGACGAGCCTTAACTCCTCGTAGGTATATTCGGCTCCTAGAGCCTCCAAGACCGGCGTGAGAATTTCGGAACCGACCGTGTTGAATGCCTCTGAGATACGCTGCACCCGCTCTGACGGCGGCATCAACTGGGCAAGATGAAGATCCTCTCCCCCGGCAACGAGCCTCTCAAAATGGTTCAAGACAGTCTGCTGTGTCAGGCCCCTCTCACCGGCTATTTCGCCCACGTTCAGCCCCAACTCAAGCAGCCGCTTCGTCTCGTTGTGAGTGGCGCTGGGCCCCCTAGACAGACGTCGAGACGGCGTCTTCGCTGCAATGAAGGAGCGCTCGGCAAGACCATTCTCGCTCGCGTATGCCTGAATTACCTCAAGAAATACCTCGCCATACTTGGAGAGCTTCGCATGTCCCACCCCCGGAATCGAGGCGAAGCTCTCTACGCTCTGGGGCATCACATGGGCCATGTGCTGGAGAGATGTGTCCCCGAACACCACAAACGCCGGCACTCCGCTCTTGTCCGCTAAGCCGCGACGGAGAGTTCGCAGGCGTTCGTAGAGGTCGTGGTCATACTCCAGCGCGGCCTGCATACCGCGCGTGGAAGTCCGACCCCGACCCGATCGACCGCGTGCAGGGGCATCAGGGCGCACTGGCCTTTGCAGCGTCAGGCTGTCACGACGCTGCAGGAAGTCGCGGCCATGATCCGTGACCTCATATGTCGGGTACTCGCCAGGCGGCTTGACCAACATTCCGGCATCGAGCAAGAGGCCAAAAAGCTCGCGTAGGTCCTCGGCCGACTGGTCAGCCGCGATGCCATACACCGAAATCTCGTCGTGGCCGAATTCGAGGACCTTGGCTGCTCTGGAGCCGCGCAGCACCTGGACCACATGGCCCGCGCCGAACCGCTCACCGGTTCGGATGACAGCTGACAGCACCTTCTGAGAAATCTCCGTGGCGTCAAACTCCTCCGATACGGCCAGACAGACATCGCATGCGCCACAGGAATCCGCGCCCCACTGCTCGCCGAAGTAGTTCAGCAGGTAGCGCCGTCGGCAGGTTCTTAGCTCGGAGAACTCCACCATCGTGGCGAGTTTTGCCTCTGCACGGCGTCGCTCGTCCGGATTCGCGATCCTGTCTACGAAGTAATCCTGTTTGATCTTGTCGCCATAGCTGTAGAACAGCACACAATCGCTGGGAAGACCGTCGCGACCTGCGCGGCCCGTCTCCTGGTAGTAGCCCTCCAGGGTCTTAGGCATGTCGTAGTGAACAATCAACCGCACGTCCGGCTTGTCGATCCCCATGCCGAATGCGATGGTAGCAACAACAATAGGTGCCTCGCCGCCGATGAAGCGATCCTGATTGGTATGGCGCAGCTCGGGGTCAAGCCCGGCATGGTACGGCAGGGCTGGCATACCGACGCGGGACAGGTCTCTCGCCACGTCCTCCGTGTCCTGGCGTGAAAAGCAGTAAACGATAGCCGACTCGCCCGGGCGCTCCCCGAGCAACTCCACTAGGCCGTCGAATGCCTGTCTCTTGTGGCGCACGGTGTACTTCAGATTGGGTCTATTGAAGCTGGCGACAAAGTTGTCTGCGTCGCTGAAGCCCAGGTGCTCGACGATGTCAGCCCTCACCTGCTCTGTGGCAGTGGCAGTCAGGGCAATAACTGGGACCCCGGGCAGGTCGTGGCGCAGCCCTCGCATATTGCGGTAGTCAGGCCTGAAGTCGTGGCCCCACTCCGATATGCAATGGGCCTCATCCACTGCAATCAGAGACGGCCGGAAGGCCCTCAAGAACTCGCGAAATCGAGGTACGGCAAGGCGCTCAGGTGCGACGTACAGCAACTTCACACGGCCTCGAACTGCCTCCAACTGGACACGATCGACCTCCCGGTTCGATAGCGTGCTGTTGATAAATGCCGCCGGGATGTCATTGGCACTGAGGGCGTCTACCTGGTCCTTCATCAGTGCGATAAGGGGTGAGACAACGAGGGTTACGCCATCCATGAGCAACGCCGGAAGCTGATAGCAGAGCGACTTGCCCCCACCCGTCGGCATCAGCACGAGAGAATCGCGACCCTCCAGCACAGACCTGATCACCTCCTCCTGCATTGGCAGAAAGCGGTCATAACCGAACCGGGATTTCAGGAGGTCGTGGAGTTGGGGGATCATGGTCATGCGGTAAAGCCCACTACCTCAAAATACTGTGTAGATCGAAGCGGGGCGCTTTCTGGATCTACGATGACGGAGTACCCAGGCTCTCGTCCAGGATCTCCAGCAGGTCCTTGACGCTCTTGCCGTCGGCGCCTTCGACGGAGCCCATACCCTCGTCGAACATCTGGAGGCAGTAGGGACACGATACGCCGACCGTGTCCGCGCCCGTCTCCAAGAACTGCTCGGTGCGAAGGTGGTTCACGCGCCGACCACGGCTCTCCTCTGTCCACAGGTGGCCGCCGCCTGCGCCACAGCAGAATCCGCGCTCTCGACGCTGCTCCATTTCGGACAGATTTGCTCCTGGGATCGCCTCTATGATCTTCCGGGGCTCGTCGTAGATGCCATTGTGTCGGCCCAGGTAACAAGAGTCGTGATAGGCTACGGTCGTCGCCAACTCCACGACAGGTTTGATCTTGCCCTGATCGATTAGCTCTGACACGAACTGGGTGTAGTGGACGACCTCGTAGTTTCCGCCCAGATGCGGATACTCGTTCTTGATGTTGTTGAAGCAGTGGGGGCAGATGGCGACGATCTTCTTCACGTTGTAGCGATTGAGTGTCTCGATATTCTGCTGCGCCATGACCTGATACAGGTACTCGTTGCCCATGCGTCGGGCCGGGTCGCCGGTGCAGGTCTCCTCCGCGCCGAGGATGGCAAAGTTCACTCCGGCACGCTTGAGCACCGATACCATCGAACGGGCAACACTCTGGCTGCGCTTCTCCAGGGCGGCGGTACACCCGACCCAGAACAGCACATCGGCCTCCGGGTGGTCCGCTATTGTTGGAACATCGAGTCCTTCTGCCCAGTCTGTCCGCGTGTACTGCGTGCCCCGCCAGGGATGGCCTCGTTGTTCTAGGCTCATCAGCGCACCGGCCGCCGACTCAGGCATGCTGGCCTGCTCCATCACCAGATTGCGCCGCATGCCCAGAATCAGATCGATGTGCTCGACGCCCGCCGGACAAACCTGCTCACACGCGCCGCAGGTGAGACAGTCCCACAACGCCTCCTCACCAATTGACGGAATGACTGACTCTTCCTCGCCGTCGCCGTTTAGGAGGACCGGTGACGCCTCAATCAGGTGGTCCTTAACACCCTGGGCGATGTGCATCGGTGACAATAATTTGCCGGAAACGTTGGCGGGACAAGCATCCGTACATCGACCGCAAACGGCGCAGGCATAGCCATCCAGTAGCTCCTTCGTCGTGAAATCGCGTACCCTGGCAGAACCAAATGTCTCCGCCGTCTCCAGATCCATCGGCGTCGACAGCGTGCCCATGGGCGACAAGTCCCGCATGACAAACGCGACCGGCGCTCCTATGAGGTGCATGTGTTTTGAGATCGGTATGTAGACGGCGAATCCGAGAATCAGCGCCAGGTGCGTCCACCACGAGAGTTCATGGAGAGCCTTGGCTATACCCTCACTCATCCCTGAATCCCGCAGTGCCTCTCCGATGGCGGAGCTGATGGGAGCAGCCGTCGTCGGGCCGTCGCCACCAGCCGCTACGTAGAACACCTCGCTCAGCATGGTTAGTACCATCAGTAGTGCAATGAGGGCCAGAATGATTGCCGACTCCCATTTCTGGGTGAGGTCGAACGAGAGCCTGCGCGGCGTGACCACCCACCTACGGACCACCGCCCATCCTAGGACGCCCAGAAAGACCACTGCCAGCGCGTCAATGTACACCGCGAAGACCCGTACGCCCGAGTCTGTGAACAGCGTGACCGAGAACTGATCCCACGCAGAGTCGCCGAAGATGAATACAACGTAGCTGAACGTGAAGGAGAGGAAGCCCCAGAAGATAAAGAAGTGGGCCAGTCCGGCGCGGTCTCTGAGCGAAACACTCTGGACTACCCGGGACTGTCCCAGGATCAGAGGGATGGCGCCGATGAGCCTTTGCACGGGGCGATCGAAACGGTTCGCGTCTTTTCCAAGGAGGACTAGCCTTACAACCCGCCGATAGAGCACAAAGGCCGCCGCCGAGAAGCCCAGTCCGGCGAGGGCGTACACGCCCAGCCAGGTTGGGATAGTGCCGAAAATATCATCTGGCGGAACCATGGTAATAGGATACAGGGGCTGAGGGCTGTGTGCTAGGGGTCAGGTGTACCTGTCGGCTCGTAGGGCGCACGTCCCGCCCACCGCGTACCAATGCTGATCGACCTGAATCAGGGCCAGTCGCTCCAGGGCAGGTCACAGACCTACCCTCTTTGCGCCACACGTGTGGCGCAAAGAGGGCCCTACGCGGCGACCCGTACCGATGCCTCTCCCCTATCCCCAGACAATGAGCACCGTGGACGCGGTGGTTAACCAGAGAGCCACGCAAACGATGAGCGGCACGTCAGTTACGAATATATCCTCGGGATTTTCGCCGAGGTTTCGGACATGGACAAGGTACAGATAGCGGAATAGCCCATAGACAACGAACGGAATCGTTAGCATCATCGCGTGGTTTTCGGGCAGGTTTGTCGCGGTAAATGTGTACAGGGTGTATGCGACGAGGGTAGACGGCGCGACGATGGCGATGAACTGGTCGAGCAACGGCTTTGTGTACCGCTGCAACGTCTCGCGTTGTAGGCCCGCGGCATCTCCGGCGGCCTCAAGCTCGCTGCGCCGTTTCGACAATGCTATGAATAGCGCTCCCAGACCCGTGCAGATGTAGAGCCAGGGCGAGACCGGTACCTGGAGCACCGCCGCTCCGCCAACCGCCCGCAGTACGAAGCCGCCGCTAATGGCAAACACGTCCACGATAACAAGCCGTTTCAAGAGCGTGGAGTAGGCCACCATAGTCGCCAAATATCCGATGGCGACCCAGCCGAATTGAGGCTCCAGTACCACCGCGAATCCGATGGCCACGGCGGCCAGAATGGCGGCCGATGACCAGGCAATGGGAACTGAAAGAGCGCCGGACGGGATGGGCCTTGAGCGCTTTTTCGGGTGCAGCCGGTCGCGGTCCACGTCGAAGATATCGTTGACCAGGTAAACCGCGCCGCTGAGCATCGAAAACAGCAGGAAGGCCAGCGTAGTCTTGCCGAACAGTTCGAGGGCCAGACCGGGCTCCGCCAGATCCCACGTCGCCTGGGCGGTGAAGAACAGGGCAAAATAGACGAGCAGGTTCTTGGTCCACTGCCGGGGCCGAGTGGCCACGACGAGAGCTACGATCAGCGGCGTGCTTCGATCGGAGGAGGTCTCCATGGACCGATGATACGCGCCGCCATCCTTAGGGGTCAATTGGAATTGACCGACGTTGACCGCGTTCTTGGGCAGTACTACGATGGTTACCTCCGAAGATCGCGGCCCTTACGGCTCAACGCCATTGCGGAACGTTTGGCCTCCGGGCACCATCACAGCAGGAGACATCGTCAGAGAACCTGCGAGCCAAAAAGACAATGTCACATTGGCATGAGCGAAATATGGAACTAGGCGCGTTCTCCATTAGCTTGGCGGTCAAGGATATCGAGGCATAGAGGGTCTTCTACGAAAAACTCGGATTCCAGGTGTTCGGCGGTGACGCCTCTCAGAACTGGCTCATCATGAAAAGCGCCGGAAGCGTGATCGGGCTCTTCCAGGGAATGTTCGAGAAGAATATGCTCACATTCAATCCCGGCTGGGATGGCAATGCTCAGGCGCTCGACAACTACATCGATGTGCGCGAACTCCAGCGGCGCCTCAAAGAGCAGGGCGTGGAACTGGCCAGCGAGGCGGATGAGAATACGGCCGGACCTGCCAGTTTCGTCGCAATCGACCCCGACGGGAACCCGATACTCGTCGATCAGCACGTGTGACTCGGAGCGCCCTCGATTTGACCTGACCCCTGCGCACCACCGTGACCTGCACCACCCGCCATCGTCCGCTGGCAACGCCGCCACAACTCTGACCTGCGACGCTGAATCGTTCGCCATTTGTTTTGCTCACATTGTGGTGGGATACGCCCATACTCTTTGGCACGGCGTACACTACACTGCCCTTGGTGTCAAGTTGTTGACAAGCCCTCTTCCGCTACCTTAATATGTATTAGCAGTCTTCCGTGTTGACTGCTAAATTGGTCCCTACGGCGTGACAAAGAACAGCGATAGGAGGAGACGAATACGGATGGCAACGAAAACCGCGTTCAAGCCCCTGGGTAACAGGATTGTGATTGAGCCCTTGGAGGGCGACGAGCAGATGTCTTCGGGCGGCATACTCATCCCCGACACCGCGAAAGAAAAGCCCCAGGACGGCACCATCGTCGCAGTCGGCCCGGGCCGACTGACAGATGACGGCAAGCGAGTTCCGATGGAAGTAGCGGTCGGCGACGTGGTGGTGTACTCAAAGTACGCCGGCACCGAGTACAAGGAAGACGGCACCGAGTATCTGATTCTGCGGGAAGACGACATTCTGTTCAAGAAGTAACCGTCGCAACACTGACCCAGGTCGGAACCCAAGCAATTTAGGAGTGAATGAATGCCCAAAGATCTAAAATTCAGTGAGGATGCCCGCGCGGCGATGAAGCGCGGTATTGACATCATGAGCAGCACCGTTGGCGTAACCCTCGGACCGCGGGGACGCAACGTAGTGCTCGATAAAAAGTTCGGCCCGCCCCAGGTGTGCAGCGACGGCGTGACGATCGCCAAGGAGATCGAGCTCGAAGACCCCTTCGAGAACATGGGCGCCCAGCTTCTCAAGGAAGCAGCCAGCAAGACAAACGACGTGGCCGGTGACGGTACGACGACCGCTACGGTCCTCGCGCAGGCCATCATCCACGAGGGTTTCAGGAACATCGCCGCAGGCGCCGACTCCATGGCACTCAAGCGCGGCATCGACAAGGGCGTCGTCGCCCTCCGCAAGTCCATCGAAGAGATGTCGACGCCGGTATCGGGCAAGACCCAGATCGCCCAGGTCGCATCACTGTCGGCCCACGACGATGAGATGGGTGCGCTGATTGCCGAGGTCATGGAGAAGGTCGGCAAGGACGGTGTCATTACGGTCGAGGAGTCCAAGGGCATCGCCTTCGAGCAGGAGTTCGTCGAGGGTATGCAGATCGACCGGGGCTACATCTCCCCCTACTTCGTCACCAACCAGGACCGGATGGAGACGGACCTAGAAAACCCGTACATCCTGATCACCGACAAGAAGATTTCCGCGGTCTCGGACCTGCTGCCTGCGCTGGAGAAGATCCTACAAATCGGCAAGAACTTGGTCATCGTGGCTGAGGACATCGAGGGCGAGGCCCTGGCAACCCTGGTCGTCAACAAGCTCCGGGGCACCCTGAACGTCCTGGCCATCAAGGCTCCCGGCTTCGGCGATCGCCGCAAGGCGATGCTCGAGGACATGGCTATCCTGACCGGCGCCACCGTCATCAGCGAAGAGGTCGGGCGCAAGCTGGACTCCGTCGCCACTGACGACCTCGGTCGTGCGCGGCGTGTCGTAGCCACCAAGGATGACACCACATTCATCGACGGCGCGGGCGCCGAGGACGCGATCCAGGGCCGAATCAAGCAGATCAAGGCCCAGGTCGATGAGACGACCTCCGATTTCGACCGCGAGAAGCTGCAGGAGAGGCTCGCCAAGCTCTCCGGCGGGGTTGCCGTCATCAAAGTCGGCGCGGCCACCGAGGTCGAGCTGAAGGAGAAGAAGCAGCGGCTAGAGGACGCCCTGTCCGCCACTCGCGCGGCAGTTGAGGAGGGCATCGTCCCCGGAGGAGGGGTAGCCCTGCTACGGTCCCGCGCCGCCCTCGACGCCATTGAGGCCGAAGGCGACGAGAAGACCGGTATCACGATCCTGCGGACCGCCCTTGAGGCGCCCCTCAAGCTCATCTCCGACAACACCGGCGTTCCCGGCGTTGTGATTCTGGCCGAGAGCGACAAGGCCGAAGGCGACTGGGGCTACGACGCCGAGGCGGGCGAGTTCACTCACCTGCTGGAGCGTGGAATAATGGACCCGGCAAAGGTCACCCGTGCCGCGATCGAGAACTCGGCGAGTGTTGCAGCCATGGTGCTGACCACCGAGTCCCTGATCACCGACATCAAGGAAGCTCTCCCGGCCGGCCCTGTCCCGCCTCCCATGGACTACTAGGCCAACAAGCACTGTAGCGACTTAGTCAGGCCCCGGTTCGCGTTGCGAACCGGGGCCTGTTTTTGTCTGCGCTACTGGTTGTAGGTCCGCATCGGGATTCCCACCATATATAGTGGTGGTTGCCTCCCAAAATTGGCTCTCTGAACCCTTGATTACCCTTTCGATTCACCGTATGATGACCTCTGCCCCGGCGTCGTTATGGCGCACCGGCAGCACCCGAAACTCAGCCCCGGGACAACATCCCCGGGAGATCGGCTCGGGACACTGGAGCCCACCCGGTTCCGCCGTTTTATCCGGTCTCGGCTCGCCTGGAGACTAGCTTGTTCACGCACCTTCATGTTCATACCGAGTACAGCCTGCTCGACGGCCTCAGCGGACTTGAGAAGCTCGTGGCCAGGGCCTCCGAATTGGGGATGACCAGCCTGGCCATCACCGACCACGGCAACCTGCACGGTGCAATCGACTTCTATCGCCTTTGCAAAAAGGCTGGCATCAACCCGATCATCGGCTGCGAGATCTACGTAGCCCCCAAGAGCCACCACGATCGCGATCAGGCCGATAAAAAGCCCTACCATATGACCCTGCTCGCCAAGAATTTGGAAGGCTATCGCAACCTGGTGAAGCTGGTTAGCGCGGCCCACCTAGAAGGCTTCTACTACTTCCCCAGGGTCGACCGCGAGCTTCTCGAGCAGCACCACGAGGGCCTGATCGTACTGTCAGGCTGTCCCAGTGGCGAAGTCCCCAAGCTCATTGCGAGTGGCCAGCTAGACGAGGCCCGTGCAACCGCAGAGTGGTACCGGGACACCTTTGGGGACTACTATCTCGAGTTGATGGAGCATGGCGGTGTCCCCGAGTTCCAGGCCATCAATGAGGGGCTTGTCCAGCTCAACGCCGATACCGGCATCCCCATGGTGGCAACCAACGACTCCCACTATGTTCGGCAGGAGGACGCATACCTCCAGGACATCCTCGTTTGCATCCACACCAACACCAACGTCAACGATGAAAAACGCATGAGGATGACGGAGGATTCATACTACCTCAAGAGCTACGAAGAGATGGCAGCGCTGCACCCGGACAACCCCGAGGCGATCGCCAACACAATGAAGATCGCCGAGATGTGCGACCTTGAATTGGACTTCTCTAAACTATACCTGCCCACGTACCCCTGTCCCGATGGACTCACGTCCGAGCAGTATCTAGCGAAGCTCTGCGAAGAGGGTCTCCAGCGCCGGGTCGGGCAGCCAGACGACCAGCACCAGCAGAGGTTGGCCTACGAGTTAGACGTCATCCGGCAAACTCGCTACGACGACTACTTCCTGGTGGTATGGGACATCGCCCGGTTTGTCCGTGAAAACGACATTTCCTTCGCCGTGAGGGGCAGTGCGGCCGGCAGCCTTGTCCTCTATTCCCTGGGCATTACAGACGTCAACCCGCTCATATACGACATCGTCTTCGAGCGCTTCTTGAACGTAGAGCGCAAGGAGATGCCTGATATCGACATGGACTTCCAGGACGATAGACGTGTGGAAGTGCTCAACTACGTCGTCTCTAAGTACGGTCGGGACCACGTGGCCCAAATCATCACATTCGGGACACTGGGCGCGAAGGCCTCGATCAGGGACGTAGGCCGCGCACTCGCCATGCCTTATGATCAGGTCGATCGCATCGCCCGGCTAGTGCCGACCCGCCTCAACATCAAGCTCAAAGAGGCCATAGACGAAACCCCTGAGCTTCAAGAACTCTCCGATTCCGACGAAGGGGTCAGGAAACTTCTGGAGATCGCGCAGGGCCTGGAGGGAACCACCCGGCACTCCAGCATCCACGCCGCGGGCGTTGTTATCTCAGCCGAACCCCTTGAAAATCTGGTGCCCTTACAGCGTCCGCCAAAGGGGGACGAGCAAAGCGTCTCTACGACCCAGTACGCCATGGAACCCGTCGCCGCCCTCGGGCTTCTCAAGATGGACTTCCTGGGCCTGTCCAACCTGACTATCCTGGCTCGCGCAAAGAACCTGATAGCCGAGAACCGCGGAATCAACATCGACCTGAAGTCGCTCCCATTGGACGACCAGCCGACCCTACAGATGCTATCCGACGGACATACGGTCGGGGTGTTCCAGCTTGAGGGTGGCGGAATGACCGACCACATTAAGAACCTCAAACCTAGATCCATGGTCGATGTGGCGTCAATGATCGCGCTCTACCGACCAGGCCCGATGGAGCAAATCGGCACGTTCATTGAGGCACGGCACGGTCGTGCAGAGGCGATTTACCCCCACCCGAGCCTGATAAGTATCCTCGCCCAAACCTACGGGATCATCGTGTACCAGGATCAGGTGCTCCTTATCGCCCAGGCCTTCGCAGGTTACTCTCTCGGAGAGGCCGACGTACTACGCAAAGCGATGGGCAAGAAGGTCCAGGCGATCATGGACCAGGAGAAAGAGAAATTCATCAAAGGCGCCATCGCTCAGGGCCACCCCCTGGATCTGGCCGAGAGCGTGTTCATGCTCATCGAGCCATTCGCGGGGTACGGCTTCCCGAAAGCCCACGCCGTGAGCTACGGCCTGATCTCATATTGGACCGGCTACCTGAAGGCGAACTACCCCGAAGAGTACATGTCCTGCCTGCTCAATGCGTACGCAGGCAACACCGATAAGACAGCGACGGCTGTGGCCGAATGTAAGCGGATCGGTTTTGCGGTTTTGCCACCCGATATCCAACGAAGCCAGTCCCAGTTCGCTTTGGAGAAACAGCATGACGGTCGCACCGCCATCCGGTTCGGCCTGTCCAACGTCAAAAACGTCGGGGCCGGCTCTGTAGTCCCATTTATTGAGTCGCGGGCCGAAGTCGACGGACCGGTCACGACCATTGAGGAGCTGTGCAGGGCAACCGACATGAGCGGCGTGACCCGCAAGACCCTGGAAAGCCTGGTCAAGGCCGGCGCGTTCGATCGGTTCGGAGACCGCGGCGGCATCATCTCATCCATCGACCGCATCCACTCACTGGCGCAGAGTGAAGCGACCCTGCGGAACTCGGATCAAACCTCGATGTTCGACATGTTCGGCGAAAGTGTTCCGAGCCCTCTGGCCAGCATCGAGTTCCCCGAAGGGACCACTTCAGACTCCGAAAAGAAGGGTTGGGAGCTTGAACTGCTCGGTGTCGCGTTCTCAGGCACCAAGCGACTCGATATTGCCGCGGCGGGAGGCAAGGCGAATGGCGTCATGTCTCGTGGCCAGATCACCGCAACGATGTCTGGCAGCAAGGTCACCCTTACAGGGCAGATCGCCTCTACCACGAAGCGCTCAACCAAGACCGGCAAGCCGTATCTAATCGCCACTCTGGCCCTGCTGGACGGCGAAATAGATGTGTTCGTTTGGGATAACGTGATGACCGAGACGCCCGGTCTCTGGGAGGCCGGATCCACGGTAGTAATCACAGGGACCGTTAAGGCGAGAGACGACCGTGTAAGCATCTCGTGCCTGACCGCCACCCCGTACCGCGTTCCACGCGAGGAGCCGACGACGCCGGTGACCACACCACAGGCGCCAGCGCCCTTCGCCACGAATGGCGCACCTAATGGCTCATCGACCAATGGTGGGGTAGCCACTACCAACAGTAATGGCAATCGCTCACATCGCCGCCTGAAGCTCAAGATTCGGGAAACCGAGAACAGCATGGACGACCGTCGCCTGCTGGAAGACATCAGCCGGCTGCTTTTGGACCACCAGGGGGATGACGAGGTTAGCCTGGAGATAGCCTCCAATGGTCAGGTATTCACAATGGACTGGACGGTAGTCCGCGTGCGCATCACTCCGGAGCTGGAGAGCATGCTGGGAGACACCCTGCGTGGCGAGGCACACTTCGTGGTCGAGGACGGCGCATAGTGTGGGGAGTCAACCGGTGAACTGGGTAACACTGGCAACCGCGCCGGACCAGATAGTGGCTGAAATGTGGCGCGAAATGCTAGTTGCCGAGGGCGTACCCGCGGCGCTACGACCCGGAGACACGACAAGCTTTCTGGGAGTAACCCTGCTCCCTTGCCGAGTGCTCGTCGCCGACAAAGAGTTAGCCAGGGCCAAAGAACTTCTCGAAGACCAGATGGGCGTAGATCTGGACGAAGCCTAGGCTGCCACTACGCGGTTCCGCCCCTAGACTGTCGCCTCCACGGCTGTCGCCCAGTTCGCGTCGGCCTCCATGGACAACAGGCTCTGCTTAAGATCGAGTTGCGTGGCGCCTGCTCCAAAACCGCGCAAGCCCCCATCGGCGGCGATGACCCGGTGGCACGGGACCACTATCGGCAACCGATTCCTAGCCATGGACTGCCCGGCGGCCCTCGACGCATTCGGCTTGCCGGCCTGGGTGGCCAACCACTTGTATGTCCGTGTCTCCCCAAACGGGATGGACATACAGGCCTGCCAGGCCTGGCGGTGAAAGGGCGTCGCGCCTTCTAGATCCAACGTCTCTTCGACAAGGCCAAGCTTATCCCCCTCGAAGTAGCGCCTCAGGCTCCCCACCAGGGAGGTAAACCTTTCAGGTGCGTGTTCAGCACCGGCCATCTCATCGCCCAGTATTTGAATGCAGCGATCAGGCGATGTCTGCGGGAGCGTGGTGCGCAGCAGACCCTTTTCTGACCTGAGCAGCCCCATCCAGCCAAAGCGCGTCTCGATAACGTCGTGGTAGGTCGTCATGTCCGCGAAGATCCTCCAACCGGAATCAGCCGCCTGAGGGCCCTGCCGAAAAGGCCGCTCCTCACAGAGCGCCAATGTCGCTTTAGCTCAACGACATCCTCGTCAGTAAGGGCTTCCTGTTTGCCGTACATATCCGCAGCGAATAGCGATGAGACGGCTAGGACGCCTGTCGCGACCCCGGGTACGGCGGTGGCTATCGTGCCAGCGTACTCGGACGGAGTCTGGTAAGGCCGCCTGCCCACCCCGGCCAGCGTGCCCAGTCTGCCCATCTTGGCGTACGCGCCAACGGGAGAGCTTACGGCCGAGAAGCCGCGTGTCCATATTATCCATCCCAATGCCGCTACTATGGCTGCGAACGCTAGGACTGCGACTATCGATCCGGCCGCAGCCACGAACGCCGAAGAGCCCTCGCCGTCAAGATCGCCGGGGAGTTGAGAGCCCTCGACAATACACTCCTCGTCCGTGACAGTGAAAAGCTCTGTGTCAGGGTCAACACCAAGACAGGGGTCGTCGATACCCAAATTAGATTCTTCGAGGTCTTCGGGGACCTCCAGGCTGTCCGCCAGCAAATTTGACAGCCCGGTTCCTTCGCCTCTGGCGGCTAGTGGCCACGCAGACGTGGGCTCGAAATCTATCCAGCCGTGGCCGGGAAAGTAGGCCTGGGTCCAGCCGTGGCTATCAGAGTCTCGGACCGCTCGGAAAGGGGTTCCTTCCTGTGACTCACCGGGCGCATAACCAGCCGCCATTCGGGAAGGCACACCTACCGCTCTCAGCATCACCGTCATCGCCGAGGCGAAGTAGTCGCTGTATCCGACCCTGGTTTCGAACAAGAAATTATCTACGCCGTCCTCGCCTCGAGGCGGCTTCTCGATGTCTTGAGAGTATTCGAAATCGTCACCCCGCAAGTACTCTTGGAGCTTCAGCGCCTTATCCATGGGTGTCTCTGCACCATCGATTACCTCGGACGCCAGGTCCCTGACCCTCTGGGGCAGGCTGGTCGGAAGTTGGAGGTATTGAGACTTTATGCTCCCGGTGTACTCTGTCGGCGCCTCCTTGAGCTCTTCAATACTGGCTCGGGAGACGTATGATCGCATTGAATAGACTTCGTCTTTCTTTAGAGTACGTGAAAATTGCCATCCGACCACGTCTGGTACGGCAGGTTCCTTATACGCGATGAGGACTGTATTGATGCTCTTCCTGTCAGAGTAGCCTGCGTCCGGATTGACGTTGACGAGCGTCATGTCGTCGGGCAGCGCCTTCGCGATCTCAGACTCCGCAAAATCCGTCCGCAGGGGATTTAGTATCTCTCTCAGCTCAGCCGCCACCATCTGGACATCCTCAGGAAGCTCCGCATCTTTGCCTGCCGTCGTGATGTCGATCGTGTACGCCTGCGGAGCCAGCGTCAAAACCACTGCGTCGTGGCTGATCCAATCTACGCTGCCGCCCACCCAGAGGGTGTCTGTTTCGAAGTTGACCTGTACATTCTGTATGATCGGGACCCTTTTGGCGGTCTCCTGGGGCGGGGGAGGCGGACCGTCGGGACCTGCGCGCACCTCGCGGATCTCTCCCGATATCCAGCCCCGGGACGTGTACTCGCTGTAGGTTCTGCTCAGCCAGTACGATGGAAACTCCGATTGAGCCTGGATAACCACGTCGCCGCTAAACGATATCTTCCCCTGGAAAGGCAGCGTGTCTCCAAAGTAACGTCCTGCGAGGTCCTTCTGAGAGGCAATTCCAGAGAACAAGCGCGCAAAATCGTTCTCTATGCGCGAGATCGGCGAGCGACCGATGTCCCAGATGTCGACAGCCTTGCTCCAAACGTAGACGTTTAAAGGCAATAGCGTGGCTGCCACCAGAATCACCACACTGATGTAAACAGTCGTTTGAGCCGACAGCCACGTGTTGGAGGAAAGATCGAAGTTGGCCGCCTTCCATCCTTCTTCTCGCTGGAAAAGACCCATCCGCGCGACAAGTAGCAGCGCAGCCAGCATGAACGCAAAGAAACGAGTCTCGCCCCCTGACGTGAAGCTCAGATTGGTGAGCAGGGCTACTCCCCCGATGACAAGCCCAACCCAGACATTGGATCTCCTGAAAAGGAACCACGCGCTGAGGAACCCAAGTCCCCATGCCATTGCCAGTAGCCCGATACTGAATGGCAAGAGATCGGTACTGATGCCACCAGATGATGCTGCGGTGTACCAGCCGACAAGACGGTCCCACGCCTGGCCTATCCTGCTAAACACAGTCGAGCCGTCGGTCATCGTCGCCGCCAATACGGACAACGGGATTGTGCCCAGAGCGAGACCGGCGGGGATCAAGATGGGCCAAGGCAATCGGACCTTTGCCAGGATCAGTCCGACAAGACTCGACCAGAGCACCATGGAGACCATCCCTGGTGTCTCAACCCAGTCAGCCTCGGATACAGAGAACGCCGCGAGACCTGCAGACGCAAGCATGAGCAGGAACGTGTCCCATCCTTGTTTCGGACTGTACTTGACGAAGAACAGACGCAGATTGCCTGGATCGTCGGGTAGGCGCCTCCCTGTCTCCGTAAACGAGACTGCCGCAGTGCCTGTACTCATGGTCAAGCCACCACCCTCCCCGCCGAGTCCCGCGCTGGCCGGCTACGTGCCAGTGCAGACGGGATATCCTCGCCCTTGCCCACGACGTAGACGGGCATCCCCGTCTCGACGACATCCTCCAGCACATCCAGCGTTTGGATGGCCGAGCCGAAGCTGGCTGCATCAACTAGCACCACCACGACCCTCACACCCCTCCGCGTCAGCTCCCGCAGGGCTGCCACCCATGAAGGCCGTGGCGACGACGTGATTACGATGACAGTGCTGAGGTGGGTCCACAGTGGCTCTTCGTTTGCGAGCATCAACTCCAGAGGCGTCGTGCCCTCAGCCCTGCTCAGAGCGAGCAGCTGCATGATTCTCTGATACTGCCCCACACCCGTTTCCGCAGCGAGGAAGTAGCGCTTGTCGCCCTCGGACAACAGGCCCACAGGAAGCCCCGACTCGACATGGCGTTTGGCCAGGGACGCCGCTATCGATACCCCGTACTCGTCGGTACTCTCCTCCAACTCACCCGCCTGGACGTTCCGGTCGAGATCCACTACGATCCAGACCTCGGCTGCCCGACCCAGGTCGAACTCCTTGGACATCAGCTTGCCCAGGCGTGCGGAGCTATTCCAGTGGACACGGCTCAGGCTATCGCCGGGGGCGTAGTCCCTGATAGACGAGACCTGGGGAGTGACGTTGTGCGCCCTTCGCCGCGCCGAGCTGTCCCCTGACAACTCCGAAGGAGAAACCCTGAACTCGGGAAGCTCATGGGTACGTGGGAATACGAGTACAGGCTCGACACTGCCGAACTCGCGCTCCCGCCGGAACAGGCCAAACGGGTCTAGGTTGGAGACCCTCAGTGGGCCAAGCTGGTAGCGCCCCCGCTTGCGTGCCAACATCTTCATATTCCAGGTCCCGGTCTTGCCTCCAAATAGGCCGGTCACGATCCCACCGGAGTAGCCCGGCAGGTCGGTCAAGTCCTGGATCTCCAGAGCATACTTGGGAAGCAGGCTCGAGTTGGTGATGGTGATCGCCTCCTCGATACACTCCCCTATCTGGGCCTGCCTGGTGCGCCCTTTAGCTACAGTGTTGAGCCCTCGAAGGGTGACCCAGTTCCATCCATAGCCGACCACAACGGTGAGCGCGAGGACGTACAGGAGCCTGTAGAAGAGCCCAAAACCTGTAGCCATGCCCGTGCCAAGGGTTACCACAGCCAGCAATATCACGAGGTAGAAGCGACTCTGAGGCCTGACCCGGAGAGCGCGCCAGATCACGTTTTAAACCAACCCCTGGACTGCGCCCCGGGTACGGCGATTGAGTCCACTAGGGCTGCGATGATGGTCTCAGCGGTGTCGCCGCGCATTCGCGCTGCAGCAGAAGCGATGATGCGATGAGCAAGCATGGGCACCGCAAGCTCCTTGACGTCGTCCGGAAGCGCGTAGTCCCTGCTCCGGATTAGCGCCAGCGCCTGGGCTCCGCGGAACAGAGTCAGTGACCCACGCGGGGAGCTTCCGAGGGATATATCCGGGTGGCCTCGCGTCGCGCCTACCAGTGTGACCATGTACTGCCGAATCAGTTCGTCCACATGGACGTTCTTCACCGACTCTTGGAGGTTGACTATATCTTCGGCCGTCGTCACAGCACCCAGGGACTCGATGGGGTGGACAGACTCCTGGCTATTGACGATGGCAAGTTCTTGCTCCATCGTCGGATATCCCAGCGTGATCTTAAGGAAGAAGCGATCGAGCTGCGCCTCGGGTAGTGGAAATGTCCCCTCGTACTCGATCGGGTTCTGGGTGGCCATCACGGTGAATGGGCGCGGCAGTTGGTGGGTGATTCCCTCAACGGTGACCTGCCTCTCGTCCATGGCCTCCAACAGCGCCGACTGGGTCTTGGGGGTCGCCCGGTTAATCTCGTCCGCCAACACCAGTTGGGAGATGATCGGACCTGGCTTGAACTCAAATTCACCGTTTTTCTGGTTGAAGATAGACACGCCCGTGATATCGCTAGGCAAAAGGTCGGGGGTGAACTGTATCCGTCGGTAGATACAACTGGTGGACTGGGCCAGGCTCCGCGCCAACATCGTCTTCCCTACGCCCGGCACGTCCTCTATAAGGATGTGACCCTGGCATATGAGCGCAACCACGGCCAACTCCACCGCTGAGTCTTTGCCGATGATCACCTTCTTGACGTTCTCCGCTATGCCGTTGGCTTCATCCCTCGCTGATTCGACTGCTAGCAATTGGGCCTCCTTCGTACAGAGCACACAGTAGTTATCGAGTGGTGCTTTTCGCAACAGACTCGAGGTCGAGGCGAATGCCTCAACCTGAATTACGAGCCTTGCATGCGACCGGATTCTTGCTGGCCTTCTCCTCGGGGCGTCCCGTCTCTAACATCGAGCCCAAGGTCATCGCTGGCCGGGGTCGCGGGCCGGGGCAGACCAGACGCGGGCTCAGGAATTGACACATGCTATCCAATCGCATGACACCTGTCCACTTCGCGTTCAACACGCGCCGCGCACCGCGCCTCTTTCATCGGAAATGGCAATATCCACTGCGCAATCGGATGTTTCCGCAGTCTGCTCTGTACTGCTACAATGTGGCCCAGAACTCATAGGAGGAGGATGCACATGCCAGATGTC
>CAJWER010000009.1 GCA_913030785.1 uncultured Chloroflexota bacterium
CGGTCCGTCCCCGGGTTTCCAGAGTGTGGACAGAGTCTTGGCCCGCAGACCAGGCAGGTCCAGGCCCTTGATCTTCTCCAGGTCGGTGTTGGTGAGTACAGGCTCGTTCAACTTGAGGCGGCGGCACTGCTCAGCGGTCTCGTCGAACAGATTGCCTTCGGCCCCGAGGAAGGTCTCCACGGAAGTGACTAGCTCCTCGCGGATGGCGTCAAGCGGCGGGTTGCTGACCTGGGCAAAATGCTGTTTGAAGTATCCGAAAAGCAGCGGGGATTGGTCGGAGAAGACGGCAAGAGGGGCATCGTTGCCCATCGAACCCACTGGCTCCTTGCCCGTCGCACCCATCGGACTGATGATAATGCCAAAGTCTTCACGCGTATAGCCGAATGCCCGATGCCTCGCGGCCAGAGTCTCAAAGTCGCTAGGGGTCACCTGCGGTGGTTCCGGCAGATCGTCCATCGAGACCTTGTTCTCCGAAAGCCACTGGCCATACGGCTGCATGGCGGACAGCGAGGCCTTGATCTCATCATCGTCGACCAGACGGCCCTCCTCCGTATCCAGCATGAACATCCTGCCCGGCTGGATTCGCCACTTGTAAAGGACCTTCTCAGGCGGGACGTCGAGTACGCCGGTCTCGGAGGCCATCACCAGCAGGCCGTCAGTGGTCACCAGGTAGCGACAGGGTCGCAGACCGTTGCGGTCCAGGATGCCGCACACCTTCTTGCCGTCAGTACCGATGACAAGGGCCGGTCCGTCCCAGGGCTCCATGAGGGCTGAGTGGTACTCGTAGAAGTCCTTCTTGGCCTGGTCCATGGGGATGTGGTCGGCCCAAGCCTCTGGAATCAGCATCATCATCGCGTGGGGCAGCGATCTGCCTGTGGCGAGGAGCAGTTCCAGGACGTTATCTAGCGTGGAAGTGTCGCTCTGGCCAGCGCTGACGACGGGTCGCAGCTTCTCCATGTCGTCGTTCAGGATTGGTGACGACAGCCTGGGCTCGCGCGCCATCATCCAGTTAATATTTCCGCGCAGGGTGTTGATTTCGCCGTTGTGGATGACGAGTCTGTATGGGTGCGCTAGCCGCCACGTGCCCAGCGTGTTGGTGCTGAACCTCGAGTGGACCATGGCGAAGGCGCTCTTCAATGACGGCTCGCTCAAGTCATGGTAAAAGTCTTCGAGCTGCTCCGCCTTGACCAGACCCTTGTACACGACCCGGTTGGACGAGAGGCTGCAGACGTAGAACTCGTCCGCTTCCTTGAGGCCCATGGCCGGAACCGCCGACTCGATCTGACGCCTCAGCACGAAGAGCTTTAGTTCGAAGGAGTAGCCGGGCGGTAGCGGCGCATCGAGCGCTACGAAAAACTGCCTCATGAACGGCTGCATGCGCGCGGCCAGCACTCCGATGGCGGTTGGATCTGTTGGCACGTCACGCCAGCCCAGGAAGGACAGCCCCTCGCGAGCTACTACACCCTCTATCGCGGTCTCGCAGGCGTCGCGGACCCCAGCATCCATGGGCAAAAACACATTGGCTACGCCATAGACGCCCTCGTCTGGCAGCGAGAACCCGAGCGCGGCGGATTCTGCCTTGAAGAATTCATGCGGCAACTGCAGCATTAGGCCAGCGCCGTCGCCGGTCTCCGGATCGGCGCCCTCAGCGCCACGGTGTCCGAGGTTAATTAGGACTTCAAGCCCCTGCCTGATGATTTCGTGCGAGCGGGTCCCATCGATGTTGGCGACCAGGCCGACGCCGCAGGCCGAGTGCTCGAACTGCGGATCGTACAGACCCTGTTTCTCGGGGACCGGAAGGCCTGGAAATCTATAACTAATCACGAAGGGCACATCTCCACACCGACGCTACCTCTCACCTGCGCAAATAAAAACACCGCGAATGAGCGATGTCTTGCCGATGGCAGGCACACCGAGCGGGGCGACACCTGCACTATGATTTGTGAATCATGTAACACTCGGAACGAAGCCCAAAGAATAGCACAAGTACACCTCACGCTAAAGGGGGGTGCCGGTGCTGCGCACTCTCACGTTTGAGGGCCGGGCAGGCTGAGTGGTGCTGCGCACGCTTAGAATGGAGAGGTTGCGCACGCCGAGCGTGGTCTATGCACGTTTCCGCCGGGTGTGCAGAGGGGTGGGGCCACACCACAGCCGAAGAGTGTTCGAGAACCTTCCCGCCACAACACACCTCCGCTACAATGACCACACGATGACTACCCCCGCACGGCGGCAGTACCTTCGTATTAAGAAAGAGCACCCAGGAGAGGTTCTCCTGTTCCGCATGGGGGACTTCTACGAGACCTTTGACGACGACGCTCGAACTATATCGCGGGAGCTTGAGATCGCCCTCACGTCGAGAGAGATGGGCAAGGAGCGGAGGATACCCCTCGCCGGCATCCCGTACCACGCCCTGGAGCCCTACCTTGCCCGGCTAATCAACAAAGGCTACAAGGTCGCCATATGTGAGCAGACCAGCGATCCCGCGAGCTCCAAAGGGATCGTCGACAGGGAGGTGGTCCGGGTGGTGACTCCCGGCACCGTCGTCGAGGAGTCCATTCTGGACGGCAAGGCGAACAACTACCTGGCCGCCGTTGTCGTCGACGATACAGAGGCCGGGCTGGCCTTTGTAGATATCACCACCAGCGAGTTTGCTACTGGCCAGTTCCCGAAGCACAACCTGGCCTCTGAGTTGGGGCGCCTGGCTCCTGCCGAGTTGCTTGTGCCACATGAACAGGAGGCATCGCCCGTCGAGCAAGGTGTGATGGTGACACCTGTGGACGCTGATTTCTTCCACCTGGAGTGGGCAACCGAAAACCTGTTGAAACACTTCGGAGTCGCCTCCCTCGAGGCCTTCGGCTGCGACAAGCTGCCCCTTGCGGCAAGGGCGGCTGGGGCAATCGTCGACTACCTGGAAGGGCACCAGCGAACCGCGCTCCCTCAGATCACGTCCCTCTACACCTATCACTCTGGGGCCCACATGGTGCTGGACCCGCAGACCACCCGGAACCTGGAGATATTCGCGGGTGGGCGCGGTGACGATCCCAACGCGTCACTGCTGTCAGTCCTGGACTCGACCCGCACCGCAATGGGCGGCAGGCTGCTGCGAGGCTGGCTTTCGAGGCCCCTGATGGACT
This sequence comes from uncultured Chloroflexota bacterium, assembly GCA_913030785.1. Classification (GTDB taxonomy): domain Bacteria; phylum Chloroflexota; class Dehalococcoidia; order Lucifugimonadales; family CAJWER01; genus CAJWER01. Next base: position 3,135 of record CAJWER010000009.1, read on the forward strand.
TGGAGGCATTGGAGGAGCGGCAGGATGCCGTGTCTTGGTTCGTACATTCCGCGATGCGTCGGGGACGTGTGGTCGCCATTCTGGACTCGATTTCAGACCTTGAGCGACTCACGAATAGGGTGAGGGGCAATACGGCCACGCCTCGCGACCTCTTAGCGCTGGGCCGCAGCCTTGAGGCTGCGCCGCAGCTCCGCGGGGTGATGGAGGAGGACGAGGACGCCCCCCAGGTCGCCTGGCTATCCAAAGGAATAGAGGACAACCATGAGGTCGCCGAATTACTGCGTGCCGCTATTGAGGACGACCCACCGGCCTCGTTGAGCGATGGTGGAGTGATACGACGAGGCTTCTCGACGGACCTCGATACTTTGCGTGACTCGTCGCGGAGCGCCCAGGCGTATATTGCAGGCCTGGAGACCACGGAGCGTGAGCGGACCGGCATCAGCTCTCTGAAGGTCGGTTACAACAGGGTATTCGGCTACTATATCGAGGTTAGTAAGACGAATGCCTCGAAGGTGCCGGAGGAGTACATCAGGCGTCAGACCCTGGTCGGCGGAGAGCGATACATCACGCCTGAGATGAAGGAGTACGAGTCCAGGGTCGTTAGCGCACAGGAGCGTATCATCGAGCTGGAGTCGACGCTGTTTCGCCAGGTGTGCCAGCAGGCTGGCGACGGCGGGGCAGGGATCATGGCCACTGCCGGGGCTATCGCCAGGACCGATGTACTTTGTTCACTCGGCGAGGTGGCGTCGCGAAACGCCTACATCAGGCCGAAAATGGACGATAGCGGAGTGATCGATGTAACCAAAGCGCGTCACCCAGTGGTGGAGCGTACGTTGCCATCGGGAGCCTTTGTCCCCAACGATGTGTGCCTGGACGTTGACGACGAGCAGCTTATCGTGCTCACAGGCCCCAACATGTCGGGCAAATCCACCTTCATTCGCCAGGTGGCGATCATCACGCTTATGGCCCAGGTCGGTAGTTTTGTGCCCGCGGAGGCGGCAACCATTGGGGTGGTGGATCGAATATTCACTCGTATCGGACTACAGGACGACCTGTTTGTAGGGCAGTCCACGTTTATGGTGGAGATGGTCGAAACGGCCACGATACTCAACCACGCCACGTCGCGTTCCCTGGTCGTACTGGACGAGATAGGCAGGGGTACCAGCACCTACGACGGCCTGGCTATTGCCAGGTCGGTGGCAGAGTACATCCACAGCCACCCACGGCTGGGATGCCGCACCTTGTTCGCCACCCACTACCACGAGTTAACGGCACTGGCCGGGACTCTGCCGCGGGTACGTAATTTCAACGTCGCCGTGTCAGAGGACAAGGGCGATGTTGTGTTCCTGCGGCGCATCGTTCCCGGGGGGGCAGACAAGAGCTATGGTGTGCACGTCGCGCGCATAGCAGGTCTTCCAGGTGCAGTCGTCAACAGGGCCTGGGAGGTGCTGAGCGACCTCGAAAGGGGCGCATCTGAGCCGAGAGTAGAAGAGGACGAGAGCGCCGGGAAACCCGATCTTGGGGACGGCGTTAGGCCATTGCAACTCCCCCTTCTATCCACAACCCATCCAGCCATCTCAGGCCTGCTGGCCCTGGACATCGCGTCGATGACGCCTCTGGAAGCGATCACCGCCCTGTACGAACTCCAGAAGCAGGCGGAAGCTGACTAGACTCAGGCAGTGCGTCTCGATGCGGCGGCCGGCTTCTTCTCTTCCACGATGTCTGGGTAGGTGACGGACCCGCAGCCTAGAAAGATGACATACCAGCCATACATGTCTTGCTCAAGCGATCGGTCCCCGGAGCATATCTGGCACGACTTGAAGTAGATCATACGGCACCTCGTGTGACGGGGTTTGGCGGGAGTCACCGGGCCATACCCGGGACAGATGTCCAGACACAGGATCCGGTGCTCCACTGTGCCATCGTATCCAGCATCGTGCCTGGGCTTAATGTGGTCAGCCCCTATGTTTCATGCGTCCACTCTGGGAGAGGGCCGCGTTTCACTCTCATCCAATGTGGTCGTAGCCACCCACACAAAAGCGCAACGATTCTGTTGGGGACTACGGACCCTATCTGCCGAAGTCGAATCGAGCGACGGACACAATGCCAAGGTTGCTAGAAGGCGGTTGGCGATGTCAGAGTGACTATTCATCTACAACGCAATTGGGGTGGTCTGGCCATCGGGGTTAGAACGCAAAATGGGTGCGAGGGCCTGAGCCCTCGCACCCATAAGAATGAGGAGTTGTATCTTTTGAATGCGGCCAGTTTATAGGTTATAAAAACGAATTGTATTCGTACATCCAAGATGGAGCGCCGCGCAGAAATTCGTTCGAACGTAGCTGAAGTGGGCTCTTGGCAGCGGCACATTGAGACCATATGTCAGCACATCGTGGGGAAGGCGGCACAGCCGCTTCGGACACGATCTGAGGACTGGGTGTGCATCGCCGAGGTGGTGGGACGGAAGGATGGGAGCGGTCGGAAAAGCGACTAGCCATTGCCCGCCAGGAACTATCCCCGGTACGACTGTATGACGCTGGCGGCGGCCTCGTAGTCTCGACGACCGCCCTTCATGATCGGCGGTACCAGATAGATCGATCGGATGCCCGCGGAAACAAAGTCGTTCAGGAGCTTCGACGCTATATCCTCGCCGGTCCGGCCGTGGGACAGATCATCTGTGACCCAGCCCGGGATATCTCCAAACACAATGCTGTCTGGCGCCATTACCTGCAGGCCACAAAAAATGGGTGGTGCCAGGGCTTCTCCGTAGGCGCGCTCATACCCTTCGAGAAAATCTGAAAGACGCCCGGGATCGAAGATCGGCTGCATGAGGAAGAACGTGGCCCCAGATTCGGCCTTACGCCGCGTGAGCCTGGTTTCGCGCTCGAGGTCGTGAGAGAGGTCTATAGCTGCACCGGCGCAGAGGCTGGTGGGCGATCGCAACTTGCGGCCCCGATAGTCGAGGCCCTGGTTCATCGAACCGATTGCGCCCAGCAACTCTGTCGGCTTGAAGTCGTCGACAGACTTAACAGACGCCAACTCCTTCTCGGTGAAGGGGTCTCCCCCGACGACAAGGACGTTCTGCAGTCCCATGAGGTCCGCGCCAAGCAGCAGGCTCTCGGCAGCCACTTTGTTCATGTCCCGTGTCGCCAGGGCGAACAGCACATCTTGCGCGGCATTCGCCTGAATCCAACTTGCGGCCAAGGTCGAGTTGACCCTCGTCGACTTGCCGGGGTTGTAGGCGACCGAGATGAAGTCCGCCCCGATTTGTTGGGCGCCTTCTAGCAGGGCAGGGTCGGATCCCCGGGGTGGCGAAAAGTCGCATATAAACACGACCGCGTCCCGGTCCTGGTCCCGCTTTTCGGCGATCGTAGTCATTCCTGCTAACTCGCCAGTGGCGCGCGAGTATCCTCTCCACGCCGCGGTTCTATCTACGGGGCATCATTCATGAACCCACAAAGAGTACACCCGCCCCGCAGCATAACCCCACAAAACCCGTTTGTAGCGGCGGCTAGCGCCAGCCTAGCATGCCGTTCTTGCGCGGGACCAGAGAAACTCTGTGGCCAACCTCGCACTTGAACCTTTGCTCTCGCGCCTCTGGGCGCTTGCCGGACAGGGACGACTCTTCCATCGACCCTTCGCAGAACGGGCACGTCACGTCGAATATGGCACGGTTGTTGTGCCGGACGAGACGCACGTGAGTGAGCTTGTCAGCCAAGTTCATGGCATCCCCGACGTACCTGACAACGTAGCGCGTTGCGGCGCTTACGATGCTGGTGCGAGCCCACCGAGGGACGATGTCCTGGCTGTGGGTGTAGTCGGCGTAGCCACAAGTGAGGCACTGCGGCTCGTCATAACCCATAACCAGTGGCGACTTGCACCTCTGGCATTGGACCGACTCTTTTTCGGGACGCGGCGATACGACTGGCGGAGAAACATACGCGATAACCATAGGGGCCCCCCAAAACAGCGTTGCCCGGGGTAGGACAGGGATTGACACGAGATGGACATCATCTCGCCATTGAGCCAGCGACCATTCGGCCCCCGTGTTCGCGAAGATCACGGCGGGCTGCTGAGAATAGGTGCTGATCAACGGGAGGGTGAGTGCGCACCCTCCGAAGGAACAATCCGTGCTTCCCCCAAAGCACGTGTTGTTTTTAATACATCGGCTATATGATTGTCAAGACTTTAAACAATACTTTTTCCGGAGTTTATTCGAACTTGTCCCGAATCATAGCATGGCAATCCTCGGCGGAGCCGTACTACATTGCGTGTTGACTGGCCTCGGGTCTGGTGCTATATTCGCCACGGATTTCGTATGAGGATTGGCCACTAGGCTTCAGGCGACACGTTGCAAGCGTCGTTCCGGGATCTTCCGGGGCGCGTCACCGTCGGGTTTCGCGGGATTCCGCGAAACCAGATGCCCCCAAACATTCGTGCCATTGTGCCCGCGGCATACGAGGGCGTTTTGATGGGGCCTCTAGCTAGGGGATAGAGAAGCCAGGTTGCAGGCGGCGTGGAAACGCTGGAATGAATAAGGAGGTGGGGATGGCGGTCGACATGATCGTCTGCGTTAAGCAGGTTATGGATCCGGAGACGCCAGCTTCGGCGTTTCAGATAGACCCGGACGTCAATCGGGTGCGAGAGGCCCCCGGCATCCCGCCCGTAGTGAACGGCTTCGACGAGAACGCCGTCGAGGCGGCCCTGAAGATCAAAGACGCTCAAGGCGGAACCATCACAATTCTGTCCGTAGGCGCCAACTTTGTGATGGACGTCATGAAAAAACCCCTTTCGATGGGAGCGGATAGCCTCGTGCTGGCCCAGGACGAGGCATTCGATGATCTGGACTCCTTCGCAGCGGCCCATGTATTGGCCGAGGCTATCAGGAAAATTGACAGATTCGACATGGTTATCTGTGGCCGTCAGGCATCGGACTGGGACAATGCCCAGGTACCACTCGGGATAGCCGAGCTACTGGGACTTCCTTGCCTCACGGTTGCTCAGAACGTAGAGGTAGTGGATAGCGGAGTGGTCGTTCAGCGAGTACTTTCCGACGGCTACGAAGTTGTTGAAGCAGACCTTCCAGCGCTCGTCACAGTAAGCAACGAGCTCGGGGAGCCAAGATACGCGACTCTCCGAGGCATCATGGCTGCGGGGCGCAAGACCCCTACAGTATGGAACGCGGCAGACCTGGGCATTGACGCCCCAGCCCTCGAACCGAGAGTGCGGGTCACAGGCCTGGATGTCCCTGTCACTGACCAGAGTTGCGAGTTCATCGAGGGCGAGGACGAGGCCGATTCAGGCCGACTCCTGGCACTCAGGCTGCGAGAGGCCGGGCTCATTTGAGAAGGCACCTTAAACCAGGCCTGCTGGTGAAACGCGGTTTTCGCTTTCGCCCGGACACGCTAAACCCCGCTCATCCTGAGCTCAGTCGAAGGATCATCCCTTCCCCGTCTCAGACGCGGGACGGCGGTGCCCTGACAGAGAAACCGTTAATGCGTCACAACAGACCCGATTCTCAATTGACGAGGCAAACCAATGGTTGAAACACTTGTTGCAGGCGAGGCTGATGGCGACGCACTGGACTCGGCGACTGCGGAAATGATCGCGGCGGCGAGAGGGCTCGGCGGTAACGTGGACGTAGCACTCTTTGGTTCCGGTCTCGATCAACCGGCAGCCGAGGCCATAGCGGTCGGCGCTGACAAGGTCTGGCTCGTCGAGCACGATCTACTCGACACCGGCGGGACGGACGCGCAGGTCGCGGCCTTGGAGCAGGTCTGCAAGCAGATCGAGCCAGAGGTCGTGTTCCTTGGGAGGTCCGCTCTAGGCCGGGACGTCGGTCCGAGGGTCGCTTTCAGGCTTGACGCTGGGTTGGCTCAGGACTGCATTGAGGTCACCCTCGATGCGGGAACCGGCAAGGTGATCGTTCGGAGGCCGGTCTACGGCGGCAACGCTGTGGCGACAGCCACCTTCGGAGAGGACGGGCCGCAGTTCGTTATTATGAGGGCGAAGGTTTACGAGCCCCTGGAGCCGGACCAGTCGAGAGAAGGCGATATCGTCCGACTGAGTGTGGACATTGAGCCCTCGATGATCAGAGTCAGGCATGTCGAGACCGTCGAGGCTGCCGGTGAGGGTGTCCGTCTCGAAGATGCCGCTGTGGTCGTGTCTGGGGGCAGAGGCCTTGGCGGACCGGAGCCATTTGCACAGTTGGGCGAGCTCGCGGATCTCCTCGGTGGCGCCGTCGGCGCGTCGAGAGCAGCGTGCGATGCAGGGTGGGTAGATTACAGCCACCAGGTCGGCCTAACCGGAAAGACGATCGCCCCGAACGTCTACATAACCGTCGGCATCTCGGGCGCGAGCCAGCATATGGCAGGCTGCTCGGGCGCGAAGAACATCGTGGCTGTCAACCGGGACCGCGAGGCGAACATGTTCAAGGAGGCCTCCTACGGCGTGGTCGGGGACTGGGAAAAGATCCTGCCCGCGTTTATCGAGACCGTCCGAGAACTGGTCAAGTCTTGAAATTGAAATAGGTGGTCGGTTCTGGGTGCTGGGACTCGAACCCCACCCGGAACCCAACATCTATTTTGAGAGGTTGCCTAATGGACGGGGATTTTGTTCTGGATCTAGAGGATGTGAACGATAGTGTTGAGCACGTAGAGGTCATGTCTCTGTCGTTCCCCAAGTTCAACAAGGCGCTGGTGATCGACACTCGGTCGAATAGCGCCGACGGGCCTCTCGTGTGCATTATGCCTATGGTTGGATCGCCCCAGGAGCGCATCCGCAGTATTCAAAAACTGCGGGAGGGCTTCCCAAGGATAGAGAGCCTGACGGTCATCCCGTGGCCCAGGTACATAGAAAGCCTGGTCTCACTCGGCGTCTGGGACAGGATCGTGGGCCGATTGGCCGCATCAGGGCACACTGCGCCCGAAGACGTGTGCAACGCGCTCCTGAGAGATCTCAGGCGAATGGAAAAAGCGGAGATTGCCGACGTCCTGAGCGGCGACAACTACCACACAATCTGGTCCGCCAACGCCTAGGGCGCTGTGCGCGCCTAGATGGGTTAGGAAGCCGATGAGCCAGGTTCGCTCTGCAAGTCCGCCCCGCCCCTCCTAGGTTACGCCTTAGCAGCCTCCGCCTCTTGCCTGTCCTTGATATCGACGATGGCCTGCACCAGATGTCCCGGCACCTGATCGTAGTGGTCAAATACCATGGTGAATGTTCCGCGTCCCTGGGTCTGAGATCGCAGCTCCGTTGCGTAGCGTAGCATCTCAGCCTGAGGCACCTCGGCTTCTATCAGGGTGATGCCGTTATCCTCAGGCATCATGCCAAGAATCTTGGCACGACGTCCGTTCAGGTCTCCCATGACGTCGCCGGCATCGCTTTCGGGTATGGAAATCGCCGCCCGCATCACAGGCTCCAGAAGGGCGGGAGACGCCATCTTGAGCCCATCTGCGAGGGCGTGGCTGCCTGCGATCTCAAAGCTGACTCCGGACGAGTCCACGGTGTGGAAGCTGCCATCGAACAGCGTGGCCTTCACATCGACGACGGGGTAGCCTCCGAGGGCGCCATCCGCCAGCGCCTGTCTGCATCCCTTCTCGACGGAGGGGATATATTCCCTGGGCACGGAGCCGCCAACTACCTTGGCGACGAACTCGAACCCGCCGCCCTTGGTGAGCGGCTCGACATCTAGCAGGACATGCGCGAACTGGCCGTGGCCACCTGACTGCTTCTTATGGCGGTACTCGACGCGCGCTGTGCCTGTAATCGTCTCCATGTACGGGACCTTTGGTACCTGAAGTTCAATCTCGGCGCCGAACTTCCGGCTCATCTTGTCCACCGCGACGTCGACATGGACGTCACCGAGCCCCCCCAGCAGCATCTCAAGAGTATCCGGTTCCCTGACGACATTCAGACTGGGGTCTTCCTCCGTGATCTTCGTGAGCGCGCTTGTGATCTTGTCCAGATCGGCCTTGGACTTCGGATAGGCAGCCATGAAGTGGACCGGGGACGGGAATTCCAGCCCCGGCAACTTGACCGGGGTGTCGCGTTCACTCAGCGTATCCCCGGTAAGCACCGACGAAAGCTTGGACACCGCTCCGATGTCTCCAGGCGCCAACTCGTCGACCGACTCCTGCGACTTGCCTGTCACCACATATAGCTGGCCCACTCGCTCCGCCTCGTCACGGCTGGCGTTCCATATCTGGTTGTCGCTTTTGAAGCCGCCACTGTAGACCCGTATGTACGACAGTTTGCCCACGAACTGGTCCGCTGCGGTCTTGAATACAAGCGCCGCCATTGGCGACCCGTTTCGGGTAGAGAGTGATATCTCGCCATCTGAGGTTTCGGCGGCGGCGTCCGGAGCTTCGGCGGGAGAAGGTACCAGGTCAATGATCGCGCTCAGCAGCGCTTCTGCCCCGATACCCGATAATGCAGCCCCGAACAGCACCGGGACGATAGTGCCGGAAAGCACTCCTTGCTTGAGACCCTGGAGAAGTTCGTCGGGGGTAAGGGCCTCGCCCTCCAGGTACTTCATCGTTAGCTCATCATCGGTCTCGGCGATTAGTTCGGTCAGGGCCTCTCTTGCCGACTCAAACGCGTCACCAAGTCCTTTTGGTACAGCGGCGTCTGGGTCCAGGAGGTCATAGGAGCCGGTGAAACTATCTTCGGCGCCGATAGGCACTTGTAGTGCGACACACTGACGACCAAAGGTATCGGTAATGGACGCCATGGCGCTCTCGTAGTTGGCGTTCTCACGGTCCATCTTGTTGACAAAGATAAGCCGGGGGAGGGCCATCTGGTCGGCCATGTGCCACATCTGCTGCGACCCGACCTCGACACCCGATGGCGCGGATACCACGATAACGGCGCCCTCGGCGACTCGGATTCCAGAGATCACTTCACCACGGAAGTCGGCGTACCCCGGGGTGTCGATCACATTGATCTTGTGCTTCCGCCATTCGCAGGGAACGATCGAGGTCTGTATACTGCCCGCGCGCTTGTGCTCTTCGGGCTCATAATCAGAGATCGTGGTCCCGTCGTCGATCTTGCCCAACCGGGAGGTGCCGTCGGCCGCAAAAAGCATCGCTTCTGAAATCGTAGTCTTTCCTGCGCCACCGTGCGATAGCAGCACGACGTTCCGCAGATGCTCAGAGTCGAACTTGGCCATTGTGTCCTCCTGACATTTCACGAAAGGTGTGCACAGGGGCGCAGCCCCGACGCGTATGCTGAGTGCGCCGAAGGGCTGGGAAATTGGGCTTGTCGTTCAGATACCTATCTAAAACCTACTTCCTGCTGAGTAGACGGGTCCATGGGATGGCCGATCAGTCGGTCGCCGACCCTCGGCCTGCTATGCAATATATTTTATCGAGACGACGTTGAAGGCAGATCTCGATTGTAGTCAATGAGGCCCGCGCTTGCAACGAACCGGATGGAGGCCTGGCACGCTCACAGTCAAACTCGAGTGCGCAGCAGACCTGTTATGCTACGAACTCATGCGCCGCTCGCCGCACTTGCCGCAAAAGACGTCCCTCGTCGGCGGGTTCTCATGACCACACTTATCACACTTCCACGTCATCTTGCCTATCCTCCTAAACCTGTGTGAGGACATACACTAGACACCAAGCCGACCGCCGTCAACTGCCTCACGAGGTCTGGAAGGCCGTCGTCGGGTTGCGTTCCCAGCGGCCCTCCCCTTAGAGTAGATACGATAACCCGGTTTCGATAGCCTTTTTGCGACCCCAGTGAGGTCTTGAATGAATGTCTATTGGAGAGAAGTAAGACGAGGACAAAGGCTTGTGTTGGCCTCGGACGGGGCCGACCATGAGGAAGAGGTCGGCGGCGTTCGTGAGACCAAACGAGGGTTCGACGCCTTCGCCAAAACCTTCGGATACGAGCCCGGTCGCGCGGAAAAGGGCATCCCCTCGATGGACGAAGCCAAGGAATTCGTGGAGTCGCACCGACCCTGGGAGCTATTCGAGGGCGGGGGCGGCCTCACAGTCGACCCCGAAGTCAGGCCGCCCGCCCCAGCTACCGACGCCTGACCAACAGTAGGACGTGCAAATGAGCGCACGGCCTACCCCGATGGTTCGACACGCCCACCCTGAGCGTACGACACCCGGCCCACGTCCATCTTGATCTCAGCCGAAGAGTCCGCGTTTCGGATATCGCGGGCGCTGCTGTCCAGTCAGGCTGAATAATTGGCCGAGCCGAGGGTTCCTTCCTCCGATGGGTGTGCATAGGGGCGCAGCCCCTATGCCTGTCCTGAGCGAAGTCGAAGGGCCGGAAGTCTGAGGGTGTCCCTCAGAACAACCTAGTTATCATTCTTTTCCCTCTTCAACCACCGAGGTAACGACACCACGGTGATTCGACAATGCTAACCATGAGCGGAACCCCACGGGGGTAGACCGGATTCCTCAGGGGGTGTGCAGAGGGGCACAGCCCGTATGCCGGGAGCCTGAGGGTGTCCCTCAGAAATATCCACTATTTTTTTCTTATTTCTTCAGCGTAAAGCAACACTTCGTCGGGCTACTCAAGGAGACAACGTGATCGGCTTCATAGGAGGCACCGGCCCCGAAGGACGTGGTCTGGCCCTGAGGTTTTGCATGGCCGGAGAGCAAGTCCTGATCGGGTCGAGAGACCCAGACCGTGCTCGTCAGGCTGCCAGCGACGTGCAGGCCGAGACCGACAACGGCACCGTGTCCGGCACATCCAACGACGAGGCGGCCCAGAGGTCTGACACCATATTCATTGCAGTGCCGTACACAGCCCAACGCCCAACGCTGACGGACCTTAAAAACAGCCTGGACGGCAAAATCGTCGTGAGCGTGGTCGCTCCCCTGGCCTTCAGCAAGGGCGTTGCGAGCGCGTTGCCGGTGGCCGATGGCTCCGCCGCTCTCGAGACCAAGGCCCTGCTGCCCGGCTCCACAGTAGCCGCAGCCTTCCAGACAATCAGCGCCCACGACCTGCTCGAAGCTAACAAGCCTCTGGATTCCGACGTTATAGTCTGTAGTGACGACAATGCTGCCAGGGAGCTGGTCATGGACCTGGCGGGAAAAATTGCAGGCGTGCGGGCCGTGGACGGTGGCGGACTTGCCAACGCGGGATACGTCGAGAGCCTGACCCCGCTCCTGCTCAACTTGAACAGACGCTACAAGGCTCGCTCAGCCATAAGGATCACCGGTATCTAAAGCGGTCCAGACCGCATCGTACCCACAAAATGACCCTTCTTAGCATCATAGCCGCAATATCCATCATCAGCACCGGAGTTGCCGGGGGTGCGCCTTCTGACGCAAAAATGGCATCGCCCATACGCGTCATCTCCTCGTCCCACGAGGTGAACTTCCCCGACGACGTAGTGTTCAACCTGGAGGCCGAGTCCGACTCGCCCATCACCGAGGTTCGCCTCTTCTTCAGCCTGGAGAATCGCCCCGTCCAGGGCTACGGCTACCCCGACTTCGAGCCCGACAATCGCGTTATCGCCGAGTTCAGCATCAAGACCGGCGGCTCCAACTACATCCCGACCGGCGTCGACTTCGAGTACTTCTATCGGATCACCGACTCCGGCGGCAACACCCTCGAAACGCCCCGCCTCAGCTTTGCGTACAACGACCCTCGCTACACATGGCGGGAGCTGACGCGCGGCGACCTGACCGTGCTGTTCCACAACCTTTCCCAGGACTCGGTCGAAAGAGTCGTCGACGACGTGGTCGGCCAACTCGACGCCGTGCGGGACATGTTCGGGGTGACGGAGTTCGTCCCCATGAAGGCCGTTATCGTCAACGGAACCCTGGAGGCCCGCCGAGCCTTCCCATTCACCAGCAACGCCGCCACTCGTACCCACCTCTACGGCGGCTTTGCCTTCGGCGAGTACGGCCTGTTCGTCATGCAGGGCCTCAGCGCCGATACGATGGTCCACGAGGCCACGCACCTTCTGTTAAACAGCGCCATCGACTCCCCCCTGGCACGAGTGCCGTCGTGGCTGAACGAGGGGCTCTCGACCTACTTCGAAAAGAGTGGTTCTCGCAGGGCAGCGACCGTGTCCCGGGCCGAGCGTGCGGACGATCTGCTTCACCTCAGGAACATGGGCAACCAACCCGGCAGGCCGAGTGAGGTCGGCGTCTTCTATGCCCAATCATGGAGCACCGTCAACTTCATGGTCGCTGCCTACGGTCGCGAGAAGATGGGCGAGCTGATCGCCACCATCAACGACGGAAACAGGATTGGCGATGCCATCAGCAAGACCTACGGCGTCACGGTCGATGAGCTTGAACAGCTCTGGAAGGCCGACCTAAAGGGCCAGCCGGTCATCCTGACCCGCCCCGACATTGGCACCGTCGCCACAGCAAGCATGATCTCCGGCGCCTTCATGATCGCATTAGTCGTCTCCACCTGGCGATGGATCATGATCTGGCTCCGCGGCCCCCAACCAGACGAAGAAGCTACCAGCCCCGAGTAGGGCGGTGCTGCACACGCGAGGCGGGTGGGGCAGGGTACTTGCCTGACCCTTGTAGCCTTGGGGGTGTGCAGAGGGGCACAAGCCCCTATGCCGGTAGCCTAAGGGTGTCCCTCAGAACAACCTATTTATTATTCTTTTCTTTCTTCTCTTCTCCCTCCGCAACGAACGCGGCCCACAAGGCCTCCTCCCTCGCCCCATTTGAGTCGCCATACGATGATCCGATACGATAGAAGTCGCATCGCGACGTGGCCTCAACCAGGGAGGTAACGACACCGTGTCCAAACCAGCCGCCCCCGCGAGAATAAGCCAATGACCCGGAAAGCCGCCTTCATATACTCCGACGAACTCTCCACATTCGTCCTCCCTGATAGCCACCCCATGAAGCCAATCCGGCTCCAGTACGTCTACGAGCTACTCCGGGACTACGGTATCTTCGACCTGCCAGAGGCGGCCCTCGTCGAGCCGAGACCAGTCACTGACGACGAGGTACTACGCTTCCACAAGCCCGAGTATCTCGAATATGTGAAACACGTCCGCACAGGCGACATCCCGGCCTTCGGATTCGGACCCGGCGACAACCCGGTCTCCGACGGCCTGTACGGCGCAATGGCCATATCGGCGGGAGGCTCAGTGGTTGCTGCGGAACTGCTGGCGGCAGGCGGATTCGACCGGGCCTTCAGCATCCTTGGGGGACTGCATCACGCAATGCCGGGGCACGCGTCTGGCTTCTGCGTCTTCAACGACCCGGTCCTGGCAATCCAGGAGCTACTCGCCCGCGGCATGAAAGTCGCCTACGTGGACATCGACTGCCACCACGGCGACGGCGTCCAGTATGCCTTCTACGACACCGACGCGGTGCTCAACATTTCGGTCCACGAGTCCGGCTCATTCTTGTTCCCTGGCACCGGCTTCGTGAACGAGACAGGCACAGGCAAGGGCACCGGATACTCAGTAAACCTCCCCCTCTACATGTACACCGGGGACGAAGTCTACCTGTGGGCGTTCCGCGAAGTCGTGCCGCCTCTGCTCGAAGCCTTCGCTCCTGACGTGGTCGTGACCCAGCTCGGCATCGATTCGCACCACCGCGACCCCATAACCCACCTGGGCCTGACCATACAGGGTTTCTCAGAGGCCGTCTCCGACCTCGCCGACACAGCCCCCAAATGGCTCGCGCTCGGTGGCGGTGGCTACGATGTGTACGCAGTAGCGCGAGCCTGGACAGCCGCCTACGCCATCATGCTCGACACCCAACTGCCAGACGCCATCCCCGACGCCTACACCGAACGCCACGGCGTCACGACACTATGGGACCACGACGACCTGTCCGAGTTTGCACCACACCAAAAAGACGCCCGCCAATACGCCGAAAAGAGCATCCTCGAACTACAGCGCGAGGTGTTTCCCGTACACGGCCTGCGGTCTGGGTAGGGGGATAGGCTCGCAATTGCCTCGAGTCACAGGGCGGCCCTGAGAACCTAGCCTAATGTCATTCTGAGGAGCGGAGCGACGAAGAATCTGGGGCGGGGTTGGCCCGCCATCTCGCACGACACGCTCCTGGACCCCGCCACCCCAGATTCTTCACTTCGTTCAGAGTGACACTGTCTTAAAGCCCCCCAAACAAAAAAAGGCCGCACCGGAGTCACCGGTGCGGCCCTAATTACGTCCTGTCGTAGTCCCGCCTACACCTCGCGGTATTCGCCCTCGACCGTGCCCTCTGAGTCTTCGCCGTCCTCGCCATTCTCGCCGGGCGCCTCACCGCCCTCAGGGGGAGGTCCGCCCTCGGGGCCGTCGGCCTGGGCGTAGACCAGCTCACCAACCTTCTGAATGGCTGCCTGCAGCGTCTCGTGAGAAGACTTGATCGCCTCGATATCCTCCCCCTTCAGCGCAGTCCGAACGGCCTCGATATGGCCATTGATCTCTTCCTTCATCTCGTCCGGAACCTTGTCCTCGTTGTCGGCGACGAGCTTCTCAGCCGAGTAGGCCGCATTCTCCGCCGTGTTTCGCGTCTCGACCTCCTCGCGACGGCGCTCATCCTCGTCCGCATGGGCCTCCGCGTCCTTCACCATGCCGTCGATCTCGTCCTTCGACAGGCCCGAGCTGGCGGTAATCGTGATCCGCTGCTCCTTGCCCGTACCCTTGTCCTTGGCGGACACGTCCAGGATACCGTCGGCGTTGATATCGAACGTCACCTCTACCTGCGGGGTCCCTCTCTGGGCGGGCAAAATGCCGTCCAGCATGAACCTGCCGATCGTCTTGTTCTCCGGGGCCATCGTCCGCTCACCTTGCAGCACGTGGACCTCGACGCTCGTCTGGCCATCGGCGGCCGTCGTGAACGTTTCGGTCTTGGCCGTCGGAATCGTCGTGTTGCGAGGTATCAGCGGCGTAGTCACGCCTCCCAGGGTTTCGATGCCCAGGGTTAGCGGAGTCACGTCAAGCAGCAGCAGGTCCTGCACCTCACCCTGGAGCACACCGGCCTGAACCGCCGCGCCAATGGCGACGACCTCGTCCGGGTTTACCCCCTGGTGCGGCTCGCGACCGAAAAGGTCCACCACCGCCGTCCGCACCGCTGGCATGCGGGTCATGCCGCCGACCAGTATCACCTGCTGGATGTCCCCAGCGCCCACGCCTGCGTCCTCAAGAGCCTTCTTGCAGGGCGTCATCGATTCCCGTACCAGATCACCCACAAGCTGTTCGAGCTTCGCCCGAGACAGTGTCATCACCAGGTGCTTGGGACCGGAAGCGTCCGCCGTAATGAATGGCAGGTTGATCTCAGTCTCCATCAGAGTAGACAGCTCGATCTTGGCCCGCTCGGCCGCTTCACGGAGCCTCTGGAGGGCCATGCGGTCCTCCTTCAGGTCGATCCCCTGGTCCTTCTTGAACTCGTCTGCAATCCAATCGATGACGCGCTGGTCGAAGTCGTCGCCACCCAGATGGGTGTCCCCATTGGTGGCCATGACCTCAAACACGCCGTCGCCGATCTGCAAGATCGTTATGTCGAAGGTTCCTCCGCCCAGGTCATAGACCGCGATCTTCTCCTCCGCCTTCTTGTCCAGGCCGTAGGCGAGGGACGCCGCCGTCGGCTCGTTGATGATGCGCAGCACCTCAAGGCCGGCAATACGACCTGCGTCCTTGGTGGCATTACGCTGGCTGTCGTTGAAGTAGGCGGGCACCGTGATAACGGCCTGCGTTATCGTCTCACCCAATTTGGACTCCGCGTCCTGCTTGAGTTTCTGCAGGATCATTGCCGAGACCTCGGGCGGGGCGTGGTTCTTACTGCCCATCGTCACGTATGCATCGCCGTTCGAGTGTTTTGCCACCTTGAAGGGCATGAGCTTCGCATCTGCCTGGATGCTCTCCTCTTCGAAGCGCCGACCCATGAACCGTTTCACCGAGAAGATCGTGTTTTCGGAGTTGGTCACTGCCTGCCGCTTAGCGGTCAAGCCGACGTACCTTTCGTCCGATTTCGGGTTGATGGCTACCACCGACGGAGTCGTTCGCGCGCCCTCCGAGTTCTCGAGGACCCTTGGCTCGCCGGCCTCTATGATGGCCATGCACGAGTTCGTGGTTCCAAGGTCGATTCCCAATACCTTTGCCATTGTCGCGATTCCTCCTGGAGATCCTATCTCGTTTGTTGTCGAAAGATTTGTGATCGTCAACTACGCAGAGCCGACAGAGATCACTCCGCCTCGCCCGACCCAGCGTCCGCCGCGTTTTCTTGTGGTGGCGATTTTGCCACCACTACCTGTGCGGCCCTTAGCACGCGGTCTCGATGTTTGTATCCTTCTCTTACCACATGTACGACCGTGCCCTCATCTACCTTTGAAGTCTCCTCGTGCATCACCGCCTCGAACTCCCTTGGGTCGAAGTCGCGACCCAGCGCTTCGATCCTCTGCACACCTTCCGACTCCAACACAGTGTTCAGGTTCCTCAGCACGAGAGTCAGCCCTTCGCTCCAGCCTGGCGCTACCGCCTCTTCAGGAATCAGCGCGAGCGCTCGCCCAAGGTCGTCGACCACAGAGAGCGTTCTGAGCAAGATACCCGTGGTGGCGCTGCGCCTGCTCTCTTGAATCTCTTCGGTCACCCTTTTTTTGTAGTTAACTAGGTCGGCCTGGGCTCGTTGGGCAATTGCGCGGAACTGGTCTTTCTCCCTTAGGGCCTCGTCCAGTTGCTCCTGCAGTTCATTTCCATCGGCCTCTTCCCCGCCTTCGGAGATCGGCTCCTCCGGCTCAACAGTCTCCTCACTCATCGATTGCACTCCTCGCTCCGCCGCTCGTCGCGGCGGGCCGTATTATCTTGTGTGAGCATGGAGAAGCTCGAACATGCGGTCCATGGTCTCGACCGTGAATCGCCTGAGGTCGTCGTCGCCCACAGCGCCCAACTCGACCCGCGTCTCCAATAGGTTGTTGAACACCTGCAACACGAGCTGCACCCCTGCCACGTTGAGCCCGAGATCGCCTACCAGGTGCTTTATCAGCCGCAACCTGGCGATGTCTTCCTCGGAGTACAGGCGGAGCATTCCGCCGGTACGCGACGGCGTCACAAGGCCCGCGCGCTCATACTTTCGCAGGGTCTGAGGGTGCATCTCCAAAATTCGAGCGGCGACGCTGATTATGTAGACACCGTCAAACCCCGCCGACCCCGTGTCGATGGGACGCGTGCCTCGATTTCGCTGTGTGGACGGATCCTCGTTTACCAGGCTAGCACTCCCTAACCGATACGTGCTACCACCGTTGTATCGTGTGAGCCCTGAAGTACAGTAGAGGTGGTCTGGAGAGGCGAGTTTCAGCCCCAATTACCGGGTCCACATCACTGATAGGGCTCACCGAATCAAAGTATAGAGCTTGATACACGGCGTGTCAACAGTGATTACACAGTAGAGCCCGGACCGGGTGGTTGGAAAAAACCTTATTGACGCGGAATGCGTCTAACTTGGCAATACGATTAATTAATACGGCCGCAACCGCGACGGACGGCCGGGAAGGACGGAGATGATGATATTTTTCAAGGCTTGCCCGAGGTGCAGCGGTGACATGCACTTCAATAGTGACATATACGGTGACTACAAGGAGTGCCTCAACTGCGGGAACATGCAGGACCTGGAAACCCCAGATGCTCGACGTATCTTCGTAAGCGCCGCCCCGACCAAAAAGAGAAAACGCAAGGTAGCGTAGCACTGCCAAGCGTTCGCCGCGAAGCAAAGAGGGCCATCCACCAGGATGGCCCTCTTTTTTGCGTCTGCGCAGGTCTTTGCCATGATCCATTCCTTATTGAACCCCTTTCCGCAGCGTGCGCCGGGGCAAGTGATGAAGAGCCCGCCCTTGGAGCTTTGTCCCACGGGAGTGCAGAGGGGCGGAGCCTCAATACCGGGAGTGTGAGGGTGCCCCTCACATAGATATTCTTTTTCTTCTTCCTGGAGAAAAGATCGGCGTGATTTGTAGGCGCCGACCCGGATATGGCACACTAGTGCATTGTTCGCCCCGAAGCGTAATGCCTCGCATGAGTACCCAGAGGTACCCCCAAACATGCCTGATCACAGCCTGACCCAGATGGCGCACCTAATGAGACGGGCGGGCTTCGGCGCACTCCCCGATGAGCTTGAGGAGAGGATATCCAAAGGCTACGAGGAGACGGTGGAGGAGCTGCTCCATCCCGAAGCGATCAAACCCGTCGACCAGTACGAGCTGCTCAGGTACCAGCCCTGGACATGGAAGCCCGGGACTCTGAGCAACCCGGGCCCAACCTCCTGGGTCTACCGCATGATCAACACCAAACGCCCCCTCGAAGAGAAAAT
The DNA here is from genome assembly GCA_913030785.1 of uncultured Chloroflexota bacterium. Classification (GTDB taxonomy): domain Bacteria; phylum Chloroflexota; class Dehalococcoidia; order Lucifugimonadales; family CAJWER01; genus CAJWER01. Next base: position 21,377 of record CAJWER010000009.1, read on the forward strand.
GACGCTCTTCTGGCACAACGTCTTCGCCACAGGAGTTTCCAAGGTCGACCACTGGGACGAAGTCGCAGACATGATCGACCTCTTCCGCGATAAAGGGCTCGGCAGCTACCAAGCCCTGCTGCTTGACGTAGCCAGGAACCCTGCCATGCTCTTCTGGCTGGACAACAACCAGAACCACGCCACCGCCATCAACGAGAACTGGGGCCGTGAGCTGCTCGAGCTGTTCAGCATGGGAGTCGGGGCATACACCGAGGAAGACGTCAAGGAATGCTCCCGCGCATTCACCGGCTGGACCATCTCCCGCAAGATTCCCCGGTTCCCCTACGGCCGGTTCGACTGGTCTTTCGAGTACCTCGCAGACGACCACGACGACGGCGAAAAGACGTTCCTGGGCGAGACAGGCCGGTTCAATGGCGACGACATCATCGAGATAATCTGCCGGCAGCCCGCCACCGCAACCTTCATCTCCAGGCACCTTTACAGCTTCTTCGTCGCCGATGAGGTCGGTGTGCCAGCCTGGTCCGAGACGCCGCCCATCGACCCCGAGGCGGTCAAAACACTGGCCAACACATTCATGGAGTCCAACAGCGACATGCGCTCGGTCCTGCGGGTCCTGTTCAACTCGGACTTCTTCAAAAAAGCCCGCAGCAGCAAGGTAAGGAGCCCGGCAGAGGTCGTGGTCGGCACCATGAAGCTGGTCGGCGGAGCGGACTTCCCGGTGCCCGGATACGGGGAACTGGCCAGGCAGTCCTCATACATGGGCCAGGACCTGCTCAACCCGCCCAGCGTCGAGGGCTGGCACTCCGGTGAGGAGTGGATAGACAGCGGAAACCTGATCGAACGAATAAACTTCATGACACACATGGTGGGCGATCTAGAACGCCCAGGCGTCCGACAGATGGTCGACGACCTGAGATCGAAGGGCAGCCTACAACCATCCGAGTTCGTTGACGCGACAATCGACCTGATAGGCAGCCCACGTGTAGGCGAGGAAAGCCGCAAAGAGCTGGTAAACCACGCCAGCAAACGCGGAGACCTAGCCTGGAACGAAGACGCAACCCAACGTTCGCTCGAGATGTTCAAGCTAGTCGTCTCGCTGAAGGAACACCAACTAGTTTGAGCGCTGCGCGCGCTTAGGGGGCGGGGCGAGTGTTCCCGCGCTTGCGCTTTGTTACCGGGAGTGCAGAGGGGCGGAGCCCCAATGCCAGGAGTGTGAGGGTGTCCCTCACAAATATATATTTATTCTCTTCTTTTTTCTTGGAAAAAGTGTCCAATAAGGTCCAACAAATGACCGCACAAAACATGCTCACGAAAATAGCCTCAGGACGGGTCCTAGACTACAGCCACAACATCGGCCAGTACATGGGCGGCATGGACTGGCCCGGCGAAGGCTTCGTATTGCCCATCGCCACGGCAGTAGCCGCCCACAACACCGTCTACGTGCTAGGGCGAGGCGCCGAAAGCACAGGCGTCGCGGCCCCAATGGAGCCGCGAGCCTTCGGAACCCGCGTCGGCAAATTTTCCGTAGGCCCAACCCCCGGCGACGAAGAGCACCTACTCACCTTCGGCTCGTTCGGCGAGGCCCCCGGCCAGTTCATGTGGCCAACGGGCATCGCACTGGACGAAGACGAAAACGTCTACGTCTCCGACGAGTGGCTGAACCGCGTCTCGGTGTTCGACAAGGACGGCAACCTGCTGTCGACCTGGGGCTCCCGAGGATCCGGTGATGGGGAACTGAACCGCATTTCAGGTATAACCATTGACGACAACAGCAACGTCTACCTCGTAGACAGCCTCAATCATCGCGTGCAGACATTCACCAGGGACGGCAAATTCCTCGGGAAGTGGGGAGGTCCAGGCGACGGCGAAGGCCAGCTCAACTCCCCCTGGGGCATCTGCCTCGACCAGGACGGGTTTGTATACATAGCCGATCACCGAAACCACCGGGTGCAAAAGTGGACGCCACAGGGCGAGTTCCTGCTCCAGTTCGGCAGCCCCGGAGACGGCCTAGGCCAATTGCAGTACCCCTCCGACGTCACCGTGGACCCCGCTGGCGACGTCTACGTATGCGACTGGGTCAACAACCGAGTGCAGGTGTTCGACCCCACGGGCGCATTCCTGACCAGCATCGTCGGCGACGCCCACGAGCCCTCGAAGTGGGCCCAGATGACCCTCGACGCAAACGCCGACCTGCGCAAGGCCCGCCGACTCGTCTCGACCATGGAGCCCGAATGGAGATTCGCACTACCCACCGGCGTAACCTTTGACAAGGTCGCATCGCGGCTCATCGTAGCCGACACCCAGCGCTACCGCCTCCAGATATACAACAAAATCACCGACTACATCGAACCCCAGTTCAACTTCTGATAGCGGGTGCCTCGTAGGCAGTCCCCGTGGTCTTTTCACTGCCTACCGAGAGCCTTGAAGTCCGAGATAGCCAACTCCCGCCGCCTTGACTGCCGTGGCCCTGCCCTATAGCATTGACCTACTAGTCCCTATCAGGGAGAAACGCTTGGGAACCGCCTGATCGTCCCCCGACGCTGCCGACTCTTGACTACCTAGCCTCCTGCGCTTGCTACCGAGCAGTGCTGGAGGCTAACCTGTGTTAGATACCTCAGACGACTGGCCACAGCAGGCCCGTTTCCTAAACCGTGGCGTGTGCGGCCAAACCCAGGAAGGACAATTTCAAATGGCTACGAAACAGGCAGATCAAGAGCTGATCGACCTCCGGTTCCGAATTCGTCACTCCACGGCCCACGTGATGGCCGACGTCGTGACCACCCTCTTCCCCGACGCTAAGCTGGCCATCGGGCCGCCCACGGACGACGGCTTCTACTACGACTTCGATATCGCCGAGCCCATCTCGGACGATCACCTGAAGCGTATCGAGAAGGCGATGAAGCACGTCATCAAGCGCAACCACAAGTTCGAGCTGCAGGAGTACCCCCGCCAGGAAGCCATAGCCAACGCCTCCGACGAGCCGATGAAGCTGGAGATCATAGAAGGCATACCCGAAGACGAGTCGATCACGACCTACAAACACGGCGAGTTCGAGGACCTGTGTCGTGGTCCCCACGTGGAGTCGACGGGCAAGATCCCCGCCTTCAAGCTGCTAAGCGTCGCAGGAGCGTACTGGCGCGGCGACGAAAAGCGCCCCATGCTCCAGCGCATCTACGGCACTGCCTTCGAGTCCAGGGAGGCCCTGGACGAGCATCTGCACAACCTCGAAGAGGCCCGGCGTCGCGACCACCGTCTCCTAGGCCGCGAACTCGATCTGTTCTCCGTCCACGACGAGACGGGTCCTGGACTCATCGTCTGGCACCCGAAGGGTTCTCGCATTCGAGGGCTCGCCGAGGACTTCTGGAAGCAAGAGCACTACGCCTGGGGCTACGACCTGGTGTACACGCCCCACATCGGGCGCTCGACGCTCTGGGAGACCAGCGGCCACCTCGAGTTCTTCAAAGAGAACATGTACGCCCCCATGGACATGGACGGCCAGGACTACTATCTCAAGCCGATGAACTGCCCGTTCCACATCATGTACTACACGACGGCGCTGCGCAGCTACCGCGACCTGCCCATGAGGATCGGCGAGCTGGGCTCGGTATACCGCTACGAACGAGGCGGCGTGCTCCACGGCCTCATGCGCGTCCGCGGCATGACCCAGGACGATGCCCACATCTTCTGTCGGCCGGACCAGGTCGAGGACGAGGTAAACGGCGTCCTCGACCTCACGTTCCACCTGCTGAGTAGCTTCGGATTTACGGAGTACGAGGTGATGCTCTCCACACGCCCCGAAAAGGCCGTGGGCGATCCGGAGCAGTGGGAGCTGGCGACCGCGTCGCTGCGCTCGACGTTGGAGGCGCGGGGTATCGAATACGGAGTGGATGAGGGCGGCGGAGCCTTCTACGGCCCCAAGATCGACATTCACATCCGCGACGCCATCGGACGAATGTGGCAGTGCACGACGGTGCAGTTCGACTTCAACCTGCCCGAGCGGTTCGGACTCACCTATATCGGCGAGGACGGAAAAGAGCACCAGCCGTACATGGTCCACCGGGCGCTCCTGGGCTCCATGGAGCGCTTCATGGGCATCCTCATCGAGCACTACGGCGGGGCATTCCCGACCTGGCTCGCCCCTGTGCAGGCCGAGATCATACCTATCGCGGAGCGGCACAACGAGTACGCCCGGAAGGTCGGCCAGGCGCTAACCGAAGCCGGT
>CAJWER010000010.1 GCA_913030785.1 uncultured Chloroflexota bacterium
AAGTCCAAATCCTCCCGTAGGTATACGGGCAGAAAGCCTCCGACGGCGCTTTCTCCTGCGGCCCTGATGGCTGCCGTCAGCACCAACAGAAGGATCACCGGGTTCCTCACCAACGCCTTGATCTCCGAGAAATATGCACGCGACGATGTGGTCTCAGGGGCTTTTTTGCCCGGCAGCGATCGCATCATCCCCCAGATAATCACCCCGGCCATCACGGCGGGGAAGACGCTGAGCTGCAGCACACCCCGCCATGTCATCAGCGTGAGCATGCCCGCTACCACCACGGGACCCAGCACCTCGCCGGCGCTCCCCCCGGTGCCGTGCAGTGAGATGGCAAACCCGCGCTTGTCCGGAAATCGTCTGGATAACTCACCCAGTGCCGGGGGGTGGTACAAAGATGGCCCCATGCCGGCGAGCAAGAGCGCGCCGAACATCGCCCAGTAGTTCGGTGCGTGGCCCACGATGAAGAACGACACGCCAACCAGGCTCAGTGAGAGCCCGAGCAGCAAAGGTGCTCTGTGGCTGAAACGATCGCCCAGATAACCAGCGCCTATCGTAGTCCCCCAGGATGTCACCTGCCGCGCGGTCAGCAGCGACCCGAATTGCGCGCCAGATAGCCCAAGACCTATCTTCGCCTCCGGGAGCAGCAGTGTCTGCAGCGCTGAGTTGAATATGTGTTTGATCGCGTGCCCTACCACCACGGCTGCGGCCAGCGCCCTGCGGCCTCTCTTCAAGTCAGCCAAATCTACTTCGGGGGTAGGCAGTTCCCCGGACTCCTCAGTATCGGGCATCCAAATTCCTGATCGATCAGGCTCTCGGTAGCCGTCGTGGTGACCGAGGCGCGCCGATTGTACATCAATGGCCGTGCCGTCCACACGGCACCCCAATCATAGGGAACCCTCTCGGCCTATAAGCCGGACGCATGATGGGCGTACAGTTAATGTATTTGGCATATCACTTAAATTGTCCCAATAGTAAATTCACAACATTGACGAGTAGGAAGCTGTGACTAGGCGTGGAGCCCTTTGTTCGTCAGCCAACCCGAGAAAAGGTGGACCATGGCAACTCGCACCACCGTGGAAGTGGACGAACTTCGCGGCCATATCAAGAACAAGTACGCTGAAGTGGCCTCGGCTCCAGGCAAGGAGTTCCACTTCCATACGGGGCGCGCTCTAGCCGACATGCTGGGTACTCTCGGAGTTACTCGACGCCCTGCCTGAGGATGTTGTGGCAGCATTCGCGGGCGCAGGGAACCCTTTCTCGGTCGGCACGATCGAACCCGTCGATAAGATCTTGGATGTCGGCTCCGGGGGCGGGTTCGACTGCATAATCGGGGCCAAGAAGACAGGCGACTCCAGATACGTGGCCGACGGGGACATGACTCGCGAGATGCTGGAGCGGACCGATGCCAACGGGAAGACACTTGGACTCGACCAGTTGGAGTTCAGACTCGGTTACACCGAGGCCCTCCCGGTGGACGACGGCTGGGCCGATGTGGTCACCAGCAACGGCGTGATCAACCAGGCTCCGGACAAGGACATCGCTTTTCGAGAAGTCTTTCCGGGTCACGAGGCTCGGCGGACGGCTCAAGATTGCCGACGTGGTAACACACAGGCCTGTGGATGAGGACGCCAAAGCGGACATCAACCTCTGGGCAGCTTGAGTCGGCGGAGCTCTGCTAGAAGAAGAGTACGTCGAGTCGGTCCGCAGGGCGGGTTTCGAGGATGTATAAAGTCTGGAGCACCGACGTCATCTATAAGAGCGCCAGTGCGAGGAAGACGCCAAGTCGTTCGGCACCGTGGGTATAAACCTGAGGGCGCGAAAGCCTGACTAAGGGCCTCTTAGCCCTCTTGTGGCTCGACGAAGGTAAGCGCGGCCGCCGGGTTGTCGACCAGTATCGCGTCGACCAGGTCGCTCGAAAAACCCCGCGCCCGCATCCTAGGCACGATGTGAGCCGGGATGTAGGAGTACCCGTGGCCGCCATAGCTCGCAAGTTGGTGCTTCTTGCAGATGTCATGCGCTATCACCACCCGGCCTCCCCAGCCTTCTGACGCGACCCAGGCAATCGTATCTATCCGCATGGCGTCGCTCGGCATGTCCACAACTGGGTTGAATGGGTAGTACGACGCTTCGCTGCCGAACAAGTCCCACTCCAGATAGCAGCCCGCCTCGGCGATCTCTCGAATGGTGTCGCGTTCAAACACCGTCCGGTCCAGATGCCCGATGATCGTGCGTCCCAGGTCGGCGCCTTTCTCCTGCAGTATGCGCACAATCTCCATCGGAGAGCCCTCGTCCCGGCCCGGGTGTATCAGCAGCGGCGCTCCTGTAAGTCGCTGTGCCCTGGCCGACGCTCGCAGCACCTTGCGCTCGTTGTCCGTCAGCGGCCACGAGCATCCAACCTCGCCAATGATCCCGGAACGCACGCCTGTGTCGTCGACCCCCACGGTGATATCCCATACGATCTGCTCCACAATCGCATCCTCGGAACGGCTGTCCATGTCGGCAGGGTGGCTCGGCGCGACGTAATAGGACGAGCCCATGACGATATTGACTCCGGTTTCGCGCGATATTCGTACTAGAGCCATCGGGTCCCGGGCGATGCCAATGGATGTGGCATCAACTAGAGATGTTCCACCATGCTGCTTGTAGAGCGTCGCCTCTGAGATCGCCGTCTCTACGTCCAGCAACTTCAAGTCGTCCTGGTTCGCCATGCCCTGGCCTCTGACCTGTGACAGCGTCGCCATCGACAAGGGCGCGTAGTAGACCTCACGGGCAAGCGCCTCCTCAGGGGCCGGTCGTGCGAAGGCCAGATCAATGAGCAGGTGCTCGTGGGTCAGTGTGACCCCTAGCTTCTCCGGGGCAATGGGACCAAGTACCGTCTGTACGTTCTTCACCATCGAACCCTCCCTCAAAGTGACACTTCCCGGCCAATGCCCCTCTCCCAAGCCATCTGGACGATACGTATTCCGGTAGCTATGTCCTCAAGAGCCACACCCTGGGACTCGAACAGCGTGATGTCGTTGTCATCGTACCGTCCCTGTACTGCGCCCGAGACCAACTCGGATAGCTCGTGGACCTGCCTCCAACGCAGCCCTCCCTTGTCGACGGGGAGGATCAGGTCGCCGCACTCGATTTTCGCCTGCTCCACATCGTCCGTGACGATGACGCGAGAACGCATCACCGCATCGCTGTCGACTTCCCGGCGCATCCAGTGATTTGAGCCGGCGGCATTGATGTGTGCGCCGTCCTTCAGCCATGCACCCTTCACCACGGGGCTGGCCGCGCTGGTGATCGCAATGGCGACGTCGGAGCCCCTGATACATTCCTCGGCAGAGTCGACCGCAGTTACCAAGACTTCAAGCACCTCAGAGGCCCACCGCGCGAACTCCTCTCGGCGCTCCGGCGTCCTGCTGAATACGCGTACGGTTTTCACGTTTCGGACCCGACACACGGCCTCGAGCTGCGAACGAGCCTGGAATCCAGAGCCTATGATCCCCACGTCAGAGGCGTCCTCCCGTGCCATCAATCTGGTAGCCAAACCGGAGGCTGCGCCGGTGCGAATCTGGCCCATGGTGTTCGCCTCGATGACCGCCATCAACTCGCCGTTCTCTGTGCTGTAGAGCTGCACGTAGAACCTCGCCCCCCCAGCCCCAAATACCCCGTACGTCTTCATGCCCATTACACCGAGGCCAGGCGCGGCGGCTGCCATGAAGTTGAATGCACCTTTACTCAGGGGCAGCCTTAGTCGAGGGCTATTTGAGGCCTGGGCCGCCGCCTGTTGCCGGAACCCCTCCTCGACAGCCTCAATCGCAATATCCATCGTCAGCAGTTCAGCAACGTCCTTTTCGGTCAATAGAAGCGCCAATCGACGACCTCCAGAGGTTCTAATTACTATCTCAGACAGAAGAGGGCGCTTCTACCCGTCCACCCTTGGGTTGATTTGGTTGTGGGGGCACATCCCCCATACCCTTCAAAGGGGAGGCCCCTCTGGACTCCCCCAGAGGGCTCAGTCCCAAAATTCGTGGAAGTGGTTCAACGGCCCATAGCCCCGTCCCATTGGAAACGCCCGGCGAATAGCATCGGTCACGTATTTTTTGGCCTGAGACACCGAGTCTCGCAGCGACATCCCCCGGGCAAGGCCCGCGGCCGTCGCGGAGGCGAATGTGCAGCCTGTCCCATGGGTGCTAGTCGTCGATATCCGCTGCGCAATGAAGACGCGGAACTCCTCACCGTCGTAGAAGATGTCCGAAGCTGGGCCCGCCATGTGCCCGCCCTTAACGACCACCGCCTTCGCTCCCATACCCACAATTGCGATAGCGGCCTCCCGTGCATCGTCCACGCCTGCTATCTTGCGACCTGTTAGGGTCTCCGCCTCGGGGATATTTGGCGTAACCAGGGTTGCCAGCGGTAAAAGCAGGTCACGCAATACCCCTACTGCCTCGTCCTGGAGCAGCTTGTCACCAGACTTGGCTACCATAACGGGATCCACGACGAGATTCCCCAGGTCGTGCTCCCTGACCTTTCCTGCAACCGCCTCGATTATGGCAGCGCTCGAAAGCATACCCGTCTTGACCGCGTCCGTGCCGATGTCCGATATGATCGCGTCTATCTGGGATTCTATGATCGACACCGGCAGTTCCATGACATCGGTGACCTGCAGGGTGTTCTGGGCAGTAATAGCAGTCAGGACGGAGGTGCCATAAACGCCCATCGCGGCGAAGGACTTAAGGTCCGCCTGCACGCCGGCGCCTCCGCCTGAGTCAGAACCTGCGATCGTCATGGCACGGGCAACCCGGTCGGGTCCGGAGACTCCGGTGCTATCGTCTCGCTGTGTCATTTCTGATCCTTTTTGCGCGCGTCGTCCGATTTGCGCCCGATGATCTGCTGGAGGAGGCGCACGCTGCGTCCCACTACCTTCATCTTGCGCCTCTTGCGACGCTTGTCGTCACGCCGCTCGCTCTTCGTGCCCTGGTCTTCCATCAGTTGCACCGTAGAAAAGATCGTGCCTTGGTTTCCTTCCCCTGGGGAGGGGAGATAATAGTGTATGTGAGGGACACCCTCAAACCCCCGGCAAGGGGCTCTGCCCCTCTGTACACCCCGAATACGAAACTTTGGTGTTACGTTCTGGTTCCATCCGTACCCCCAATCCCAAATCCTTCACCCCAGACCCTCATCGCCAGGCCCTAGACCCAGTTCCGCTCCCCTGCCTCCCAGAACATGTACTCGTACCTCAGGGCCGTCAGGAACAATTCATCGGTGCGGCGTGCCCTGGCAGGCGAGAGATCGGCCGAGTCCAGGTAGGACCGCAGCCATTCCACTAGCTCGCCGAGCACGTCCGGGCCGTGAATGGTAATCCACTCGTCGTAAATGGCGTTTTCCGGCTTCTTACCGGCGCTGATGAGGCGTGTACCCCAGTCCAAGTAGGTGCCCTCCGTGACGAACAGCACCGTGGCGATATCGAAGAAATCGCCTTCGTGTCCGGTGCGTACCAGGAAGTCCCCGAAGGCCCGGGTCGTCGGGGACGCCGCGGCAGAGGTGTACTGCTCTTCTGAAACGCCCATTTGCCGGAATGATCTCTCGAACAGGTCTCCCTCGGGATCCAGTACGCCCTCCAGAAAGCGGTTCAAAACGGTCGCCTCGGCAAATCCAGGCGCCTTTGAAATGCCCAGGGCGACCATCTTGACCAGATCCCGCACGAACACGAAATCCTCGATAAAGTAATCCCGGAACTTGGCCACCGGCAGCGTCCCATCACCCATCTCGGTGACAAAAGGGTGGGTCACCATCGCCTCCCACAGTGCAGCGTGCCTTATCGATAGGTCAGCCGTCAGCGACATGCATCTCTCCCGAGTGAAATCGTCACGGTGAATTGCACGGGACCTACCCGATAGCCGCGTTCAGGGTCTTCAGGTAGCCTTCGGCCCCCGACTTCACCCACGGGGCGTAGGAGTTACTGATGAACCTCGCGCCCTTCTCGACGTAACTAGCGACAGAGGAGTCCGAAGCAAGAGCGCCCGCGACCCGTCCTGCGGCTACTATTTGCGCGATTGCCCGATCTACCGTTTCCTGGACCTCAGGGTGAAACGGCTGCCCTACGAACCCCATGCTCTGGGCCAGATCCCCCGGTGCCACGAAAAATACATCGATATGGTCCACCTTCAGTATGTCTTCCAGATTGTTGACGGCTATGATGTCCTCGATCAGGATGATCGCCATGGTTTCATCATTGGCAGTGGCGAAATAATCGTCGACGCCGATACCCTGGCGGCTGGTATAGGACCCTCGGTTCCCGATCGGCCCGAACTTCGAGGCGTCCACGACTGCCTGAGCCTCCTCCGCGGTGTTAACGTGGGGCACGCAGATTGCCTGGGCGCCTTGATCGAGGGTCCTGTAGATAATCCCGGGCAGGTTCAAATTCACGCGTGCGACAGAAGTCATACCCCACAGGTCGGCTGCGCGCGTCAGGTCGCGGATTTCCGCGAAGTCTGTTGGCCCATGCTCACCCTCGATCCAGATGCCGTCGAACCCCAGGGGCCCGAACGACTCAACAAGGTCCGGCGTCATCTCGCCCATGAGGACGGTAGCGACCTCACCGCGCTCGAGCTTGTGCTTCACTCTATTCGGCCTCAATTTTCCCAACATACACCTCCCGATCGGCAGCATTCTCCCACAGTGATGCGATTATAGAGATGGAGTCAGACACCGGTCAACGCAGGCGGGGCGGCGAACTTAGAGCCAAGGCGGTTATTGCGCGCCCGTTAGCACGCCGTTGGTCCGGGCGTCCATACCCAGTGTGAGTTGCAGAACGGCGCTCGTGTAGGCCTTGATGTTGACCGTATCCACCTGAACTGCCGCGAGCATTGGTCCACGACTCCAGCGAACGGAGACCGGGACGATATCGACATTGGGAGGCCCCGAAAACGAGGCAATGATCCACAGGATCAGTACCTTATCGCCCAGCTCCGGAGCAAGTGTCCCTGTGACATTTATCAGCGTGAAGCGGTCTTGGGTCTGACCGACGGAATCACGAGTGACTTGGAACGAGCGCTCGAGCCATTTAAATGCCGATTCGGCGGTATCAAACATCTGGACCCCGGTGAATACCTGAAATGGACCCTCCGGCTCTCCCTCAGTGGCATATAAAGCTGAGGCATCGAAGAAGTTGTCCCTGTACCCGATGATGCGGCCCCGCTCTGCCAGGCTGACTGCGGTGTCCAGGAGATCAGCCCTGCTCTGAGCCGCATCGTCGTTGTCGATATAGGCTCGACCCGTCGAAAGACCACCATCAGATAGCTTTTCCATGTCCTCTATCTGCTTGCGGATCTCAGGAATAGCCGCAGAAACATCAGGTGGAGTAAGGATCATCCGGAGCAGATCGTCTCGTGCAACCACGTAGGTGGGCTCGTCCAGGATAGCGACTATTTCGGTAGGGGCGGGCTCCGGAGACGGCTCGGGAGTGGGAGCGGTGATAATCGTGGCGGACCGAGGGGATGTCGGCTCGGGGTCAGCCTGCCCGCAAGTCACTTCGACGGTCGCTGCCAACACCACGAGAACGAGAATCGGCAGTGTTGCGTAGCCCCGCCCCAAGCCGACCCGCTTCGCATCCATCGGGGCCTCCCTTGCATGCTCCCGAAGCCCGAGCATCTATGCGACTAGAGCGTGTCTCGTTTAAGATGAGCCACCGTCTTGCCGAATCGCTGCTCTAGCTTCGGGAGCTTGGGATCAAGTTCGCCAAATCGGTACTGCTGCCGATGGTTAAGCACCCACTTCAGGGCGATCTCTTTCGGTGTGATAAATGGATCTTGGTGAATCAGCTCTACGGCGAGTCGAGACATCTCACGATTTTGTCTTGATTTTTTCCACAGATAGATGGGGAGCCAAAACTGGAAGAAGAGGACGCGCAGCAACAAAGCCCCCACGACGGCATTCTCGGCGGCTGCCCCGGTCTGCAATCTGCCCATGTACCGGTGGCGTTGGCCACTCGGATCGTTGGACATGCTTCACTCCTACCGCTTGTCGATCAGTTGGGCCGACAACGGCGAGTATACCGCCGGTTGCCGGCGCCAACCCTGTACCCCAAACCCGTTACCCTGTACTCTTTCCCTACTACAGAAGGTGACCGAGTGCGAGCCGAAATCAACTATTGCCAGCGTTGCGGGGGCGAGATGGTCGACAGGACCATCGAGCGCAAGACGCGACGCTCCTGCCCGGCCTGCGGTTTCATCGCGTTCCAGGATCCGAAGGTCGCCGCAGCCGTACTCGTCGTGCTAGACGGCGGCCTAGTGCTCGTGAAGAGGGGAGTCGAACCGGAACGAGGCCGGTGGGCGTTCCCATCCGGATTCGTCGACAGAGGAGAGTCGGTCGAGGACGCGGCAGCCAGGGAGGTAAAGGAGGAGACGGGGCTTGATGTCAGAATCACAGGGCTCGTGGGCATATACTCCGAAACCGGCTCTCCGGTTATCCTGGCCGCCTACTCGGCAGAGGTGACCGGAGGAAACCTCGCTCCCGGTCACGACGCCGACGAGTCCGCCACCTTCCCGATCTCGGACCTGCCCTCGCTCCCCTTCCCCCATGACAATCAAATTCTGCAAGACTGGCGCGCCATCCGCACCCCCAATGTCGACTCGGGGTAGCGGCTACTCTGCTAGCGCCTCGTCAAAGATGCGTTGGAAATCCTCGAACTCGACGGTATTGTCCACGTTTTGGCAGTCCAGCGCCATCGGCGATGTGCTCCGATCGGTGAAGGACCAGACCTGGGGACGACTAAAGTGCCATAACCTCAACGACCGGTAGTGCGACCCCAGCATGGCATCGGTTTTTTCATCCCGCGACCCGCTCGGATATGCGAAGTGGCTTGGAACAAACCCGAGGGCACTGGCGTACGCTCGATTCGAGCCATCGATCTCCTCTGCAACGGCTCCCTCGCCTTGCTGCGCAAGCAACTCGGCCAGCCTGGGGTGTGTCGCCGTATGGGCGCCGATCTCCCATCCTGCCGCAAGCAGTTCCTCCGCCTGCTTCCAGGTTATGCAGGGCTTGCTCACCGCGCCCTCGGTTGACGTGTGTATTGCAGCGATTGTGCCCTTCGACGCGGCCTCCGTTCCCTCGCTGATCACGTAGCAGGTGCCCTTGAACCCATACTCCTCCATGATCGGCAAAGTGATGGTCCGGGTGTCGAGCCAACCATTATCGAAGTGGAGGGCGACGGCGCGCTCAGGAAGCTCGCCACGGCCCGCAAGCCAATCCACCACGTCGGTCGTGGACACGGCGTTCCAGCCGCCTTCGGCCAGGTACGACAGATGCCTCCTAAACTCGGAGACGCCTATGGTGCCGGTAGCCTTTGTGCCCTTCGTCTTCGCAAGCCCGGGGTCGTCGTCCTCGTACACGTGGTGGTACACGAGTATCGGTACTCGTCTGACCATATCCGGCCTCCTCATCAACAATGACGTTGTCGCTACAGTCCCTTCCAGGCGATGTCGGCAGCGACGCCGGTGTTGAACAGTGACTCGCGGGCAGCGGGAATTTTATCGTCCGGTAGGTGCTCGATCTGGACGTACCCGTCCGGGCAGCACTCTTCGAAACGCCGCAGGAAGGTAGCCTGGTCTAATAGACCCTCGCCAACCGCGACCTCTTCCAGGTGAAGCACAAGCCGGTCCTCTACGAAGAAGTCCTTGGCGTGGCCACAAATCGTATAGACACCCAACATGTCGAATAGACGGTCGATCATCTCCGTCGTCGCGTACGCCTCGCGAAGGCTGGACACGAAATTTACGGGGTCGGCGTTGAAGCGCAGAGTGGGGGAGCCGACCGCCTCGATCAGATCGCGTATTCGCTCCGGCGTGTCCAGTATCGACAGCGTATGACCCTCCACGGCCAGCATGACGCCGTGCTCCTCGGCCGCAGCGCACACCTGCCGTAAAGAGTCCACGAGGGTTGAGAACGCCTCATCGGTAAAGTTGTCGGGGTGTGGGTACCATGAGCCCGCCGGATTGCGGCTGCCGGGTCGCACATACAGGTTGCCCGCTCCCAGCCACTGTGTCACACGGCACATGTGTTGCATCGTCCGTACGCCTTCACTACGCACCTCCGGCGACAACGCCAACAGGTCCGGGTGCGCCGCAACCGCCTGGCATGGGTCGACCCCACCAGCCTCCATGATGTAGCGTAGCTGCGTCACTGACTCTCTAGTCGCCGACAACGGCTCGAAGTACCGGGCCGCTACGCCCGTAAACCCATGTTCCCGGATTCTAGCCATCGTAGCCTCGGTTACCTCACCGAGGTCATCGGGCATGAGTCCTTGCACGCCTAGGTACATTCTCACCTCTAAGGATGCAAAGGGTCGCAGCCCCCTGCACTTCCTTCACATGTGGATTCCTAGCTCACAAGGGCGGGACTGATGCCAATGGCGTCCAGACGTCGCTTGGTCTCGACGTATACGTCGTCGGAGAGCGGCCCCTTGTGGATTGCTTCAACGTTCTGGCGGAGATGGTCGAGATTCACTGTGCCCACGATGATCGTATCCGCGTGGGGGTGGGTCAGCGTGTACCTGAGTAAGAAAGTGGTGCGATCTTCGTCATCGTCGAGCAACCCATCCAACCCCGCTTCCTCAAACCTTCGCCACTGATCTACAGAGCCCTTGCCAACGCCGGGCTCGCCCATCGCTACGCCACCACGGATTACGATACCCACGCCAGCCTCGGCCGCTTTGGTGATCCAGTCCTCGTGCTCGCGTTCGAGGGCTGAATAGGGTATCTGGAACACATCGAACACATCCCAGCTTAAATAGGTCGGTAGATGAGGCAGCGTGGTCGATGCACCTATCCAGCGCACCTTGCCGGAGTCCCGCATCTCCTTCAACGCGTCCACTAGTCCCCCCGCCTCGCTCTCGGCCACTGACGGATTGTGGAGCTGCATAATATCGATGCTGTCGGTGCGGAGGCGCTTCAGACTATCCTCCATCGTCCGGAGGCAGTTCTCGCGGGTCCATACATGGCCCGACTCTGATCCGCCGCACTTCGTGGCGATGTGATATTCGCCACTGCGAGCCGACATGTACCGACCTATCAACTCCTCGCTATTTCCATAGTCGTCGGCGGTGTCAATGAAGTTGATGCCGGAATCCAGGACCGCCTCGTGGACGACCTTCGCGTTCTCGTCTGATTGGGGCTTGCGATGGGCTGCGCCATAGCCGAGGCGGGTCACGCGCAATCCAGTCCTTCCGAGGATTACAGTGGGAAGCGGCTTCGTCATGGGCTATCTCCTGGTTAGTCATGGACTTCGAGAGCGCCCATTGTAGCACCGGAGGGCGGGAATCTAGAGGATGACCCCTGGTACCGACGATTGGTAGACCGGTGAAGCAACTTTCCAGTGAGCCAGCGCTTCTCAGTACAGCCAGACCCGTCCTCTGTGTAAAATATGTCGATCTGCAACCTGCGATTTCGACGTCAAGGAGCACACATGAAATCATCCATATACACCTACCCATGGGACCTTGCTGACGAAGGTCTGGACGCCGCGCTTGACAACATCCAGCATGTTGCCGGGCTCGACGATGTCGCTCTGGCGACTAGCTACCACACGGCGACCTATTTTCTACCCCACAACCCCAAGCGCAAGCTCTACTACGGCGAGGATGGGATGACCCTTTTCCAAGCCGACCCCGCAAGATACGAGTCCACGGCGATAAGGCCTCGAGTCAGCGAGGTTGTGGACAGTCCCGACTACCTGCAGAGGCAGGCCGAACGCATCAGAGAGCGAGGCTTATCCCTGACCGCGTGGATCGTGTACGCATACGACCACTATCTTGCCAGGACGTACCCAGATCTGGCGCAGCAGGACGCCCTCGGCAACCGGCACCTGTCGCATCTCTGCGTCGGCGCTCCCGATGTGCGCCAGTACTTCCTGACGCTTACTGAGGACATTTTGGAAAGGCTGAACCCGGATGCCGTCCATCTAGAGTCTCTGAACTTTCTGCCCTTTGGACACGGCTTCTCAAATCCCAAGGTACTAACCCCGATCACCCCGTGGTGCAGCTTCCTGATGGGGCTGTGCATGTGCGATCACTGTATCGAAGTGGCATCGGCGGACGGTTTGGACGGCGAGGCGCTGCGGAGCGATGTGGCACGCTACCTCAACGCAGAGCTTCCAAAACTACCGAGCCAGGCCGAAGCGGTACAGCAGGTCACTCCCACACGACTCGCCGCGGCGTTCGGAGGCCAGTTGCGAGCATTCCTGGAGGTCCGATCCGGCATTGCATCATCGCTGTTCGAGGATGTCGTACGCACGATCAGGTCCCACGGCGACATCGCGGTGCAAGCAGATCATCTGGATCAGGATGACGAACTTGCGCTGGGCCTGTCCGTCGAGCGAGTGGCACCACTAATAGACCGGTCCGTGACCGGGCCGAACCCGGAGGAGATCAAGCCGATGAAACGTAGACTGACAACCGGCGCCAAGATGATCGTACAGGTGTCGCCAAGTGCCTTCGGCAGCTCCAACGCACTATCCGATACGCTGACGGCGTGCATCCGCGGCGGTGCCGGCGGTTTCGCTTTCTACAATTACGGTTTGATGCGAGTCGATCACCTGCGGTGGTTGGGACAGGCAAAAGGACTCTGGAAGGAGTGACTGCCAGTAACTCGTCTGCGTGCGGGCACCATAGGATTGCCGCCATATTTGTGGAAGAATTGCATTGACGGTGGAGTCGGTCGGCGGTATACTACAAGGGAATTCTTAGACTGGGTACAGAAGCGATGCGTCAGGCTCGCGTCAACCCGGCTATTACAAAGTTGGTAATAAAGCTCCCTGGTGGTTCTAGCGAGGCGGCCCCACCCGTTCCCATCCCGAACACGGAAGTGAAACGCCTCAGCGCTGACGATACTGCACTTGCAAAGGTGTGGGAAAATAGGTCACTGCCAGGGGGCTTTTCTCTTATCCAGGCCAGATCGACATTTCTCAAACTGGCCCACATGGAGCCTGGGGGCCGATCGAGACGAAATTTCGCCCTTCGGTTGGCGTAGCCTCCTACTACTGGCAGAATGCCTATGCTACAATTAGGCTCTAATCAGCCCTATGTGGATAGGGCACCACCTATCACGGGGTTTCCCCCTAAAATGTATCGCGACACAGCCCCTCTCGAAAACCAGGCACTTGGCCTCCCTCCCCATGATCACCTGCTGACCACGATGATCGGAACCATCACTTTCCAGGAAGGCGGTAGCATACGTTGATTGGTGAACCGCACGATCCTCCCGAAATGGAGGACATGGAAGAGATGGAGGACATGGGGGAGCTGCTAGACTCCATGCAGCCCTTAAAGCCTCTATCGCGTGGCGACATCGTAGAGGGCATCGTCATGCGCTCCGACGGCGATGGCATTTTGGTCAACATAGGCCACAAAGCTGAAGGCATCATCCCCCCCGGAGAGATGAGATCTACCACCCGTGAAGGCATTGAGCCTCCCAAATTGGGCGACGAGATCGTGGTGTTCGTCATCAAGGGTGAGACGGGTGAGAACGGGGCGGTGCTCTCCATTGATCTTGCCCTTGGCGAAAAGGGTTGGAGAGTGCTTGAGAAGGCGGCCGAGTCTGGCGAAGTACTCACAGGGATCATCCTGGGCTTCAATCGTGGCGGCACGGTTGTCGAGGTAGAGGGTGTGCAAGGCTTCGTTCCGATGTCCCAGCTCATGAGTATCTCCCGTGACACGTTCCGGCAGTTCCAACAGCCACCGGCTCCCGAGCCCGCCGAAGCAGTTGAGGGCAACGCTGATGCAGTAACAGATGGTGTCTCTGAGGGAGAGGGTGAAACTGGCGGAGAGGTCGCGAGCCAGGTCGAGGAGAAACCTCCAGAGCCACCCAAAGAGCCACCAGAGAACCAGCACCTAGGCCGAGAACTCAAGCTCAAGGTGCTGGAGGTAAATCGCGGGCGGAACAGGGCGATCCTGTCAGAACGCCAGGCGGTCCAAGAACAGCGCGAGGAGCGCAAGTCCAAGCTCATCGAGGAGTTACGTGAAGGCGAGGTACGCCGGGGGGCCGTAACTGGCATCTCCAGTTTTGGAGCCTTCGTAGACCTCGGCGGGGCCGACGGCCTTGTACACATCTCTGAGCTGTCATGGTCTCCCGTTCGGTCCCCGGATGAGATCGTGAAGGTCGGTCAGGAAGTTGATGTCTTTGTTCTGAGGGTCGATGCCGTCAACATGAAGATCGCCCTCAGCCTCAAGCGGCTCCAGCCGGAGCCATGGGAAACCATCAACGAAAAGTTCCAAGTTGGGGACATGGTGGATGCCACGATTACCAAGCTCACAGACTTCGGCGCTTTCGCCAGGGTCAAGGATTCGGTTGAGGGGCTCATTCACATCTCAGAACTGACCTCCCGTATGATCCAACATCCTCGGGAGGTCGTACAAGAAGGTGACGACGTACGACTGAAGATTTTGAGAATTGAGCCCGAGCGCAGACGACTCGGTCTCAGTCTCCTGCAGTCGGAGGGCGAAGGCGACTAACAACCCGTATACAAAAAAATATTTGGAGACGCCCCTATGCCAAGTAGGTTTGAGAAATTTTCCGAAAGAGCCCGCAGGGTCCTGTCGCTGGCAAATGAAGAGGCCCAGCGCTTCAATCACAATTACATTGGGACTGAGCACATCCTGCTAGGCTTGGTGCGTGAGACCGATGGCGTCGCCGCCAAGGTACTCTCAAATCTCGGTGTGGAACTTGATAAGGTCAGGTCTGCGGTCGAATTTATCATCGGCCGCGGCGAAAAGGCGACCTCTGGCGAGAAGGGGCTGACCCCACGAACCAAGAAGGTCGTCGAGTTGGCGGTCGACGAAGCCCGCAGGCTCAACCACAACTTCATCGGAACTGAACACCTGCTCATCGGCCTCCTGCGAGAAGGCGAAGGCGTCGCAGCGGGTGTCCTGGAGAGTCTACAGGTCAACCTGGACAAGGTCAGGGCCGAGACCAGCCGCATCCTGACCCAGAGCCCCAGCCAGTCCCAGAGCGGGAGCGGCGCCAGGGGCCAGACCCGTACTCCGACCCTCGACCAACTCGGCATCGACCTCACTATTGCAGCTCGCGCTGGCAAACTTGATCCCACCGTGGGCCGAGAGCAGGAGATTCAGCGGGTCACCCAGATACTTAGTCGGCGAACGAAGAACAACCCGGTGCTCGTTGGAGAGCCCGGTGTCGGCAAAACAGCTATCGTCGAGGCTCTTGCGCAGCGTATAGCCAGCAATGATGTACCCGCCACCCTACAAGGGAAACGGCTGGTGACGTTGGACATGGGCGCCCTGGTAGCCGGGACCAAGTATCGCGGCGAATTCGAAGAGAGGCTCAAGAAGGTCATTGAGGAGATTCGAGGCAGTGCAAACTGCGTGTTGTTCATCGATGAGATCCATACAATGGTCGGAGCCGGAGCCGCCGAAGGCGCCGTAGACGCGGCGAACATTCTCAAGCCTTCTCTTGCTCGCGGTGAACTACAGTGCATCGGCGCAACCACCCTGGACGACTATCGCAAATATGTCGAGCGAGACCCCGCGTTGGAGCGTCGCTTCCAGCCCGTCACGGTCAATGAGCCAACCTCCGAAGAGACGGTGGAAATCCTGCGCGGTGTGAAGAGCCGCTACGAGGAACACCACCAGCTCGAAATCAGTGATGAAGCGATCCTCGCAGCCGCAAATCTCGCCACCAGGTTCATCCCCGACAGGTTCCTGCCTGATAAGGCTATTGATCTGATAGACGAGGCATCTTCACGGGTTCGGATCAACTTCAGCACCGCACCACTGTCTGTGAGCGAAACTTCAAAGGCCCTCGACAGCGTCCGGGCTGAAAAGGACGAGGCTATCTCCGGCCGCCAGTACGAGTTTGCAGCCGAGCTTCGTGAACGCGAGACCAGCCTATCTGAGAAGCTCATTGAACTGCAGAAAGAGTGGCAGGACGAGAAGTCCGAGGAGAAGCCCGTCGTGTCCGAAGAGGACATAGCGGAGGTCGTGAGCATGTGGACCGGCATTCCGGTCACCCGGCTAACCTCCGACGAGATGGAGCGCCTGGTCAAAATGGAAGAGGAGCTTCACGAGGCTGTCGTCAGTCAGGACGAAGCTGTAACGATGGTTTCGAAGGCCGTTCGCAGGGCCCGTGCGGGCCTCAAAGACCGCACCAGACCCGTTGGCACCTTCATCTTTGCCGGTCCAACTGGCGTAGGCAAGACGTTCTTGCCAAAGAAACTGGCAGAGTTCATGTTCGGCAGTGAAGATGCCGTGGTCCGAATCGACATGTCGGAATTCATGGAGAGGCACTCGGTTGCTCGCCTCGTTGGAGCCCCTCCCGGCTACGTGGGATACGACGAAGGCGGCCAGCTAACAGAGGCCGTGCGCCGCAAGTCGTACTGTGTGATACTGCTGGACGAGATCGAGAAGGCGCATCCTGAGGTCTTCAACATTCTCTTGCAGATTTTCGACGACGGCCACCTGACCGATGCCAAGGGCCGGAAAGTCGACTTCCGCAATGCCATCATAATCATGACGAGCAACATTGGCTCCGATCTGATCCGGCAGGATCGCACCCTGGGATTCCCGAAGAAGGGCGACGATTCAGCAGCGTCGAGCTACGACCGCATGAAGACCAACGTACTGGATGAAATCAAGCGTTTCTTCCGGCCGGAATTCCTAAATCGCATCGACGGCACAGTCGTGTTCCACCCGTTGAGCCGCGAGCACATGTCCCATATTGTCGACCTGAACCTCGAGGATGTGTCGTCAGGTCTGATCGAAAAGGGCATCAACCTCGAAGTGACCGAACGAGCCAAGGACTGGCTGGGTGAGAACGGATACGACGCAAGTTTCGGGGCCCGACCGGTCCGCAGGCTGATCCAGGATCAGTTAGAAGACAAGCTATCTGACGCTATTCTGGACGGCTCACTCAACCCTGGTGATACAGCGGTCGTCGATCTGAACGACGATGGGGACATCTTTGTCAAGGCCGAATCTCCAGTGCCAGCGGCTTCCGTCTAGGAGGCACTTGGCAGAAATAGCATCGCCCGCGATCCTAGCGGAAGCGAGAGATAAAATGAAAAGACCTGGTCAGCAGTTGCTGACCAGGTCTTTTCAGCTTTTTGAGGAATGACCGGAACGAAAGACCGCGACGCCTGATGCTCCCCAAGATACGGAAGTTCCACCCACGCAAACCTTCAGCGGCGTTGCTGTCTCGGGTCCAAGGCCTCCCGTAGGCCGTCTCCGATGAAGTTCCACGACAGCACGGTGACGAAAATTGCGAGGCCGGGGAAAGTTGTCAACCACCAGGCCAGTGTAATGAACTCCCGTCCGGTGGCGAGCATGTATCCCCAGGAGGGTGTCGGCGGCTGAATTCCGAGGCCGAGGAAGCTAAGTCCGGCCTCGATGAGGATCGCGTAGCTCATGCCCAAAGACACCTGGACGATGACCGTAGACAGAGTGTTCGGGAGAATGGTCCGCAGCATGATCCTGGCCGCACTGGCGCCGATCGCCCTGGCCCCCTCCACATACTCCTTCTCCCTGATGGAGAGTGTGTTGGCGCGGGTGACTCGGGCGAATGAGGGTATGAAGGCGACGGCGATGGCAAGCATAGCGTTTCGGAGCGACGGACCCAGCACAGCCACCATCAGAATGGCCAGCAGCAGGGCGGGAAAAGCCAGAATGGCGTCTACTATCCGCATGATTATCGTGTCGATCCAGCGACCATAATAGCCCGCGGCCAGCCCAGCGGAGACGCCGATCACAGTGGCGATAGCCATCGAGAGAATACCTACTTGCAGCGACACACGACCGCCCCAGATGATCCGGCTCAGGTTGTCCCTGCCGAGGGAATCGGTCCCCACCGGGTGATCCCAGGACGGAGACTGCATCAGAGCGTCGAAGTCCATGTGGAGCGGGTCCGCGGGTGAGATCAGCGGCGCGAAGACAGCGGCGAGCGAAAGCGCGAGTATGATGATCACGCCGAGTAGGGCGGTCCTGTTACGCGCAAAGGTGGATAGGATGGTCCGTACCATCCCCCTGCTCTTCCTCACGTCGGCCCGCTCGTCGACCCACGCTGGCGTAGCGACGCTCATTCGAACCTGATCCTTGGGTCGATATACCCGTAAACGATATCGGCCAACAGATTGATCAGGATATATATGATAGCCGTCACCAGTACCACCATCTGGATGATAGCGAAGTCTCTGGCCTGGATCGCATCAACCAGCAGTAGCCCTACTCCGGGCCAGCGGAACACGGTTTCGGTCACCAGAGAGCCGGCCAGCAGTCCGCCGAAGTCCAGAGCGATGACGGTCACGACCGTCAGCATCGCGTTCTTGATGGCGTGGCGAACGACTACCACGCCGTACGGCATCCCCTTCGCTCGGGCGGTCCGGATGTAGTCAGCGGTCATCACGTCGAGCATCCCCGAGCGCATATATCGGGTCAGCGCGCCAAGAAGTTGTATCCCAAGCGAAACGGTGGGCAACACGAAGTGCTTCCACTCGAACCCGCCGCCGATTGGTCCATAGCCCGAGGTGGGTAGCCAGCCAAGTTGGACCGCGAAGAACAGGATCAGCATCAGGCCGACCCAGAAGCTGGGAGCGGCGATTCCGAACAGGGACACGGCCGAGATCACATTGTCCAGCCAAGTGAATGGGCGCAGCCCGGCTACGATTCCCATCGGCAGTGCGATCCCAACCCCAAAGGCCATAGCCGTCAGCGTTAGCGGCACAGTTCGTTTAAGCTTCTCCCAGACGAGGTCCGCGACCGGATACTCGGCGCTGTACGAAAGGGACACGCCGAGATCGCCCTGAAAAATGTTACCCACCCAGATCAGGTACTGGACCGGGATGGGTTTGTCCAGGCCCATCTGCCTGCGCGTCTCTTCCAGGCCCGCCCTGGACGCCTCCATGCCCAATCTCGCCACAGCCGGGTCTCCGGGGGCAAAGCGAACCGCGGCGAAGATTATCATAGACATGACGACCACCACGTAGGCGGTCTGCAGCAGCCTTCGAGCGATGTATCTCTGAATCTTGTACTACTCCATAACAGCAAATCCCGCCCGGCGGCCGACCGCCGGGCGGGATTCTTTGACGTGCTGGGGCCTAGGTCTAGTTAGACCAGGACCAGTCCTTTGCGTTCCAGTAGCCCTTCGGGCTCACATACGCGTCTTTCAAGTGCTCGTTGGCCGCGAAGAAGCGGGGCATGCTCTGCAGCTTTACCAGTGGCACGTCGCGGTTAACGATAATGTCGACGATGTCGAGGTATGCCTTAGCCCTGACCGACCTGTCGGTCGTGGACTTGCCGAGATCAAACAGGTCCTCGATGTCCTGGCTGAAGTAGCGCATACCGTTGTTACCCTTGAAGCCCTCGGTAGCCGAGTCTGCTCTAAACAGAGACTGCATCAGGCCGTCCGGATCGGGCTCGCGGGTGTACCACGCATCGCCGAGGTCGAACTCCTTGTGGATACCGTTGTAGCAGCGCGACTCGGGCCAGTCCGCCCCTGAGCACTCGACACCGAACCACACCGTGTCCAGCCACGTCGGACTATCGACGATGACGATCTCCATGTCGATCCCGGCATCGGCCAGGTTCTGCTTGATCACCTCGGCCATCTTCTGGGTGACCGGGATGTTCTCGGGCATGTACTTGATCTTCAGCTCGCCAGGCCCATATCCGGCCTCGGCCAGCAGCTGCTTCGCCTTCTCAACGTCGCGTTCTGGGCACTCAAAGGGCAGGTATGCCCAGTGATCCTCCAGGATAGGGTTGCAGCTTGGCACACCCAGCCCGAAGTAGATGGCAGTGTTGATGGCAATGGGGTCGATGGCCAGCTGGACAGCTTGGCGGACCTTGAGGTCGGCCATCGGGCCCTCTTTATAGTTAAAGATGACAGTCATGTACGACGCCGTGATCCCGTCTCTCTGGGCCAGAATCTCCAGACCTGGGGTGGCGGCAACACTCGCCATCTGCTCAAAGGGCAGGTCGACGGCGAAATCGATCTCGCCGGCCTTCAGGGCCGCAATCCGGGTCTGAGGATCTTTGATCGGCACGATGATCACCTTCTGAGGACGCTGATCCAGCGTGTCCTTATCGAAGTAGTCATCGAACTTCTCGAGCACGAGCCTGTCACCTGGAATCTGCTCGACGAACTTGTACGGGCCTGTGCCGATCGGCTTGGTGTCTAGGTCTGCGATTGTGTCCTTGTCCAGGATGGCCAGGGACCAATGAGCCATCGAGGGAATGAACACCGGTGTCGCGTTGGTCAGCGTTACCGTGAATTCATATTTGCCGGTGGCCGCAAAGGAAACCACGTCGTTGAGCTCGCCCTTGCACCTGCCCTTGTCAGCGATCTCGTTCCGGCACCTGTCCCAACTGAACTCGATGTCCTCGGCGGTCAGGGCCTTACCGTTGTGGAACTTGACGTCGTCCCGAATCTTGAAGGTATAGGTCTTGCCGTCCGCGGAAGTGGTCCAACTCTCTGCGATGTCCGGCTTCGGATCCATCATCGTCGCGTCGTACTGCAGGAGCCTGCTGTACATGAACTCCGAGAAGATGATGTCAGTCCCCGACTGGCTCTTGGCGGCGTCCAGGAACTGAACCTCGCCGCTGTTGCCTATCCTGAGAACGGAGTTAGCCGCCGGGAGCGGGGCCGGAACGGCGGTCGCCACCACTATTACCTCTTTGATCACCTCAACAGTGATCGTTTCGCCTGGGACCTCCACGATCTCCGGATCACCGCTGCAAGCCGCAAGCGCGAGAGCTGTAACCACAAAGAGCGCCATGGTCCATCTAAGAGTTGTGGTTTTCACAGTATCAACCTCCTAAATCCTTGTGCTCGTGGACCGGCACGATTGCCAACCCCGGGGGGATCACTCGCATTCAGGGCCATTTCACATCTGGATTCGGTTCCTTGTGCACCGAATCGACGGAAGTGCGGTCATATTGGCCTATTACGTGACCATTGTCAAATGTGCCCACGGAATAGTTGAGGACACCGCCCCTCCAGCCCTGCGACTCTGATATATTTGACCTGATTTATAAGAGGTAACTCGAGTGCCGAAAACCAGGAAAGCCTACGTATGTGATAGCTGCGGCAACGAGAGCCCGAAATGGGAAGGACGTTGTCCGGCCTGCAACGAATGGAACACCCTGGGTGAGGTGCCGGTTGAGAGCGGGTCCAGACGGCAAAAAGGCTGGTCGATTTCACCCGCCACGCCCCCCATGGAGTTGTCCGAGGTATCCACAGAGCGCCTCCCAAGACACCCGGCCTCCTCGGAAGAGCTGAACCGCGTCCTTGGCGGCGGCGTTGTACCAGGCTCGGTCACCCTCGTAGCGGGAGACCCCGGGATCGGGAAGTCCACCTTGTTGCTCCGGCTTGCGTCCGACATCGCCGGCGCGGGTGACGAGGTGATCTACATCACTGGCGAAGAGTCGATGGCTCAGGTCAAGATGAGGGCCGACCGCCTCAGCATCCCGGGAAAGGGCCTGTTCCTTCTTCAATCGACCGCGCTTGACCAGGTCATGCAATACCTGGATGACGCACGACCCTCCCTGGCGATTATCGACTCGATCCAGACACTCTACGACGACTCACTCCCCTCCGGCGCTGGCTCCGTAGCGCAGATCAGGGAGTGCACGCGAGCCCTCACGGAGTGGGCCAAGACGAACGGCGTACCCGTAGTGCTTACCGGCCACGTTACGAAAGGAGGCGAGATCGCCGGGCCCCGCGTCCTCGAACACATGGTTGACGTGGTGCTCTACCTCGAAGGCGACCCTTTGAGCTCGTGGCGGCTGCTCCGCACCATCAAAAACCGCTTTGGCGCTACCAATGAGGTCGGGGTCTTTTCGATGGAAGAGCAGGGGCTCGTCGACGTGCGGGACCCTTCGAGGGCATTTCTGTCGGAGCGTCGTAGTGGCGCGATAGGATCGGTTGTCGTGGCGACCCTGGAGGGAACCAGGCCACTGCTGGTCGAGGTCCAGGCGCTCACAAGCCCTTCTATGCTGCCTGCTCCTCGGCGCGTCGCGACGGGCGTAGATTTGAACCGATTACTGCTCGTCTGCGCCGTGCTGACCCGCCGCGTCCGGATGTCCCTGGCCGATCAGGACGTGATAGTTAACGTCACCGGCGGGCTAAAGATTGGTGAGCCCGCTGCAGACCTTGGGATGGCCCTTGCCATCGTTTCCAGCCTCCAGAATACACCCGTTGCCTCGGACCTGGCCGCCATCGGTGAACTGGGGCTGAGCGGAGAACTACGCGCGGTACCCCAGCTTCCACGTCGAGTGGCGGAGGCCGGCCGACTGGGACTTGCGAGGTGCCTTGTCCCGGTCACAGGCGGCGGCGCAGACTCCGGCAAGAACGGCATTGCGGCAGTAGCGACCGACCACCTAAGGGACGCCATCGACGCCGCCCTTTCACGATAAGACCAACGTGCCGTCCGAGAGGTGCCAGGAACACGATAGACGAAGTCGGGATTTCCTTCGCCGTAACGATAAGATAGATGCACCTCGAGGCTGCATAAATCTGCCGAATTCCAAAGGGTCGTGCATAAGCTGCCTTACATACCATTTACCCTTGTGGTCAACAAGAGATTGGCGTGGGGCCACTCCCCGAAATGATCAAATGTGGAGGACGAGAGTGTCGGGACCCCGAGAAGATGTCATGACACAGATCGAAGAGAAATGGGCGGAGCTCAAAGCCCAACTCTCCAAGGTCCCCGCCAATCGCATGGAAGATAGCGGAGTGGTCGTCCCCTGGTCGGTCAAGGACGTGGTGGGGCACATCACGACCTGGGAATGTGAGGCGATTGTTTCCGTCTACAGCTACATCGCGGAGAGGGACACCGCCGCCCCGGCATGGAAGGATGATCTCGCCGGCTTCAACTTGCGGGCCGTCGAGGATACCAGGTCGAAAACCCTGGACGATTTGATGGCTAATCTCTATCAAACCCACGCAGAGCTGCTAGCATTCGTCGCCGGAGTGCCGGACGACGCCCTGTCGGCGGACAGCGTCATGAACCGCATCCGTGAAGGCACCTTCGATCACTACGCCGAGCACGCCATCTCAATAAGGCAGTGGCTAGACACCGACGGCGCGCCATCTTGAAGACTGCATACCTGCAATGTGTCGGCGGTGTCAGCGGAGACATGCTCCTGGGAGCCCTCGTGGACATCGGCGTGCCCCTTGACGACCTCTCCACCGTGATAGATCGCCTGGGTGTGAAAGGCGTCTCGCTAACCGCCCAAAAGGGCCAGCGTGGCGGCGTGCCAGGAACCCATGTAACGGTGAATCTTGAAGAGTCTCAGGCCTCCCACACAATCGCGGATTTCGTGCGTATCACTCGCGAGTCGGGCCTTCCAACGACGATGATCGAGCCCGCCTGCAAAATTTTCGAGCGGCTGGGCGAGGCCGAGGCGCAGGTCCACGGCACGCACCACGGAGAAAGCACGCAGCTGCACGAGCTGGGCACGCTGGATACCCTCGTAGACGTCGTAGTCACTGTAGCAGCCCTGGACATGCTGCAAATACAGAACCTGACCTGTTCTCCCCTGCCCTCGGGCTCAGGCGTTTTCAGGTCCGCCCACGGCAAGCTCCTCGCACCATCCCCCGCCACTACGGCCCTCGTCGCACTCGCCAACGCTCCGATGGCGCCTCCGCCCGGCGGCGACCAAAACGCCGGCGAGATGGTCACACCCACTGGAGCTGCCATCGTCACTACCCTCGCGACATTTCGCCAGCCCGCAATGACGCTGGACGGAGTCGGCTACGGGCTCGGCTCCCGCAATCCAGAAGCCTACCCCAACGTCGTAGCGCTCCGGATTGGCGAGGAGTTGGAATCACCCGCCTCCGGCGGTCTCACCCTGCTCGAAACCAACATCGACGACATGAGCCCGGAGCTGATCGGCTTCGTCCAAGAACGCCTCTTTTCGCTGGGAGCCCGCGACGTGTGGCTCACACCCATCCAGATGAAAAAGGGCCGCCCTGGGACTCTCCTGAGCGTGCTCCTTCCAGCCGACCTTGAGCACGAGGGTCTAGCCCTCGTGATGAGGGAGACGACGACCCTGGGCGTCCGGGTCCGGCCCATCACACGCTACGAGGCCGAGCGCGAGATCGTCACCGTCGTGACCACGCTGGGCCCGGCACGCGTAAAGATAAAGCGTCTGGACGGCCGCGCCGTGTCTGCCTCGCCCGAGTACGAGGACTGCCGCCGAATCGCCCTGGCATCCGGGATCCCGCTTCAAGACGTCTACCGTGCCGTCCAAGTCGAAGCTGCCTCGAAGTTGCTGAAATAGTAGAACCAAAGCGAGCGATTCCAAGGCACGCATGGGCCCCAGAATGCTACAATGGGCAGACGCGCAGACACCCCCACACCCGAGCGTTTGGACGGCAAAATGACTGCCAGCGAACAACTGATATATATGGACCACGCCGCGACGACCCCCGTCCGGCCAGAGGTACTCGACGCAATGCTTCCGTACTTCGGAGAGAAGTTCGGCAACCCCTCTAG